>DASZAG010000033.1:0-19761 GCA_035945555.1 Acidobacteriaceae bacterium | reverse complement strand
GCGTCAAAGTCGAACGCATTACTGCCACTCAGGTAAAACATGACGTTGTTGCCGGTAACCGATCCGCCAAACTTCACCGGTATGTCGTAAAAATAGATACCAGATTTAAGCCCTCCGAGGGGCAACGCACCGTATGTCGATCCGACATTGGCTGTGCCCGTCACCGTTCCATACTGTCCGGTAGCTGAGTTCCAACCGTAATCATAGAAGCAGTAGGCTGACATCGTTGTTTGGCACTGAGACGCCGTGATCTGATTTTTTTGCCCCAGCTGCTGATCATAGGGATCGCCCGTATAAGCGGCAATCCCATTAGGTGCGTTGATATTTACACCGGCGTTGCCAGTAAATCCGCCCGTGGAAGTAACGTTGCCGGCATCGATTGTCGCCTTGCCGCCATTGAATTGACCCGATCCATTGACCGAGATTCCGCAAGTACTGGCCGCGATCAATGAATTCCCGCTCAGGTATATATCCGGGACAGCGCCAGCTTTGTTCGGAAGGGTCATGCAATAGGGACCGCCGCCGAGTTCAGTCGCGATCGCCGTTGCGGTCACGTTCGTCGAACTGTGGCCGAACAGCGTCATGAAGAAGTCGGACGTGGTCTGCGTGACCGTAGCCTGGACAAAGCCGGTCTTATTGAACGTTGCAACCGTGATGTTCGGCGCCATCGCAATGGTCACCGTGGCGCCATTCGAGCCATCTGTGAAGCCATTTAAAGTGGCGTCATTCTGGGCTGCTGTCGTAATGCTCGAGTCGATCGCGGTTCCGCCGCCCTCGTTGAGCAACTCCAAAGCGCCTGCAATGGCCGCGCTGTCTGCCGCCGTCTGCACTTCGCGCTTCTCATGTAGAAGCACGCCTACATCCGTTGCGAAGCCCACAAAGCCAAGCAGAACCGTCATGCCCAGCGCTACGAAGATTAGGGTTTGTCCACGTTCATCGAAAAGCTTTCTCATAACTCCCCCATTCCATTGTGAGCAGAGACACGCTCAGCAACGGTGGCATTCCGAACTTCCTTGGGGGAGGAAAAGCCGAATTGAAACTGAATCCAATTATGGTCTCGCCGGCACACTTAGGAGGGAATTATCGGCCGAAACAAGACTTGCAACACCGGATGCGGTCAAATGTCCTGGGGTTGGACATTGGTCTAAATTTTCACCACATCAACAAAATACTATTACAAAGACTCCTTATTTTGGTCAAGCAAAAATTTGAGGGGGTGCCTAAGATTGCACCTTTTAGTCTACCTTTCAATACTAGTCCCGCGAAAGTCGATGCAGGAACTCATCTAAAGCCTTCCGGTTCGCCGCATTGGAGCCTTCCGGCGGCAATTGGCTGAGGGTCGCTTGTTCTACAGGGACAAACGCAAACCCCACCCCATCTTCGCCATGATGAATAACCCTCGACAGCGCGACGACTGAATTATGGTTCATACCGGTATAATTCGCGGTCCTTTGCAAAGTCATGACAATAAGCGTGCCTTCCAGCCATCGTTCTTCGGTGACTAAATAAAAGCCGTTAGGACTGATGTTCCGAACAACGTGAGCCGACGGTTTCCCTCCATTCCAGAAAAAAGCCTCCACGGGGGGTTCCGGCCTTCGGGAGCCCTTGCGGGGATCATAGCTAAAAATGCCACCTAACCAATTCTTCATCGATTTCATGCAGCGCTTCTAACGCTTCCTCCGGAATTACTAACTCTTCTGTAACCACCTGCACGCCTGCTGCCACCTTCAGCGAGTGCTCCACGCCAATTTCTCATGTCTGGAGGAAGGATACTCGATTACGTACTATCGCGCTTGCCCTTCAACCTGGGCGATAGATCCCCGCTTGAAGCGGGACTCTATCTCCTCCACCGCACAGATGATCAATTGATCTCCGGGTTGCGTTTGTGAGGAGTAAATGGTGTGGGTAGGCAATTCGAGAACACTGGCCGCCTGAGTCCTAAGAGGTGCGATTCTGAACCGGGGGAAGTGCTCAATAACGTGAATGACCCGGTACTCGCTATCCAGATATATAAGATCGAGAGGGAAGAAAACGCCCAGCGTATGCACACCTTGAGAAGGAACTACCCATAGTCCTTCGTCCAGCTTCAGCTTCAGCTTTCCTATAAGACCCTTAAGGCGCAAAAAGATCGTATCCGCCGGGGCGACTCCCAGGCAGAGAAAACACTCGCGGGTCTGGTTATATACACAGTAAGATCGCTTTTCCATCATGTTCAGCTTTGGGGGCCATTACAGCAACCAGTCTTAGCGTTAAATTAGATTTCCGGGTACTTCTCCGGCGAAAGTTCCTCTTCGTTTTGTGACGACACTCAGGCATATCCTCCTGCGCAGGGAGATTTTGAACCTCATCTCCAGCGCAGAAGGAAAGCCCACGGAGCAAACTGGCCAAATACTGCTCCTGCTGGAATGGATCAGAGGGGGTTCTGAAACCTCCGAAAGATTCCGGCTCGCAGACGAAATGCGCGCTGCGACTCTCCCGCAGGAGTTGTTTAATTGACTCTCTTGCGACGACGCTGAATCAAAATGACCAGCAGAACTACAGCGATAACGCCGCAAACGATCCGGATAATCGTTGTATTGTCCACGTCAGCTCTCCTTTCCTACTCATTTAAAGTATTTTTGAAAACCTTCCACCATAATGATGGCCGCAGGTCCAAGCGTCACCAGGAAGATGGACGGAAAGATAAAAAACACAAGCGGGAAAACAAGCTTTACAGTAGTCTTCGCTGCCTGTTCCTCAACCTTCTGGCGCCTCTGGATACGCAATGTATCGGAATGCACCCGAAGCGTGCGGGCGATGCTTGTCCCGAATTTTTCTGCCTGCACCAAAACGGAGACAAGGTTTCGGATACTGTCCACGTCCGTGCGGTCCGCTAAATTTTTCCAGGCATCCGCGCGAGGACGTCCTGCGGCCTGCTCGAGAACTACAACTCCCAGTTCGTCACTTATCTCTGGTTGCGCCGCTCGAAGCTCCTGCGCCGTCCGCGACACACCCTGATCGAGGCTGAGACCGGCCTCGATGCAAATGACAAGAAGATCCAGCACGTCGGGCAGACCACGGCGGATACGCCGCTGCCGCTCCGCAATGCGCCGACCAAGCCAGAAATCCGGCCCGAGATAACCGAGGCCCAAAGCGCACGCATACATGAAAAACGGGTTATAGTGCCCCAATCCGCTAATCAACAAAACCAGAACCAGGAAGAGCGGGGTAAGAATCTTTGCGCCATAGAAAACCTTGATTGCGGATTCATTGCGATATCCGGCGCGGATCAGGCGCTGCTGAACAACAGAGGCCTCTTCCTTACTCTTCGGCATCACCCGCTCAAACTGTTCCACCATGGTGGTGAGCGAGAGGCCGGTCTGTTGAATCGCGCCTGCAAATCCCTTCGGCTTTCTGCGCTGCGAGGTAACAGCAGCGATACGCTGGAGCATGGCCTCGCGGTAAAACAGGATGAGACCTGCGCTGCCTATCAGCAGAAAAATCGCGATAAATGTGGTGATGGCAATTACCATAAGTTCACCGTTAAACTTCCATGTTTACAATCTTGCGGATGATCAGGGCACCGATACTCGTCATGATTACCGAGGCCCAAAGCAGTTCTCTTCCAATGTGCCTCTTCCAAAGCAGGCTCATGTGTGTCGGGTCAAGCAGATAGAGTGCGATCCCCAGGATCAGAGGGAGAAAAGAGAGAATCCATCCTGTCATGCGCCCCTGCGCCGTGTGGACACGTACCTGCCGCTTCAGGCGGAAGCGTTCGCGAATTACATAAGCGACTTTGTCCAGGACCTCGGCGAGATTGCCGCCGCTCTCCTTCTGGATCAGAATTGCGGTAACAATCATCTTCATGTCCTGCAACGGCACACGAGACACAAGATTGTCCATCGCTGTTTTCAGTTCCAACCCATAATTCTGCTCATCAAAGCAGATACGGAACTCAGCCCCGATCGGGTCGGGAGATTCCTGAGCAACCACTTCAAGCGATGAGTTAAGACTGTGGCCCGCGCGCATCGCGCTCACCATCAAATCGAGGGCCTCTGGCAATCCTTGTTCAAATTTCCCGAATCGCGCTCTGCGCTTGGCAAATACATAGATAAAAGGAGAAGAGCCAAGCAACAGTCCCAACAGCAGGGACACGGGCAGCGACCCAGTGCGCAGGTTGATTAGATACGCGGGAATCAGGAAGCACGTCAGCGACATCAGGATCAGCGCACCGGCGGTCCACTTAAGATCGGCTTGGTACAGCACATGGCGCAGTCTCGGCGCCACTTCAAGCCTCAACAGCATCCGGTTGATCCACGGGACCGAACTCAGCAGGTCTTCCTTGCGGATGTCAACAACGGGGTCCGCCGTTCGCGGACTGTCTGCGCTGAGAGCGGCCTGGAGCACAGTAAGGGTTCGCTTGGTCTGTTGCGAAGCGCCCGTTCCCGTTGCCAGGAGCAGAAGAGCCACGACGGTGAAAACGCCGACAAAGACAAGCACAATCACAAGCAACATAATGATTCCCCTTCGCCCTGCCTCAGTTCACTTCCGTAATGTTTTCGAACATGCTGACGGGTAGCATGATCCCCGAGACGCGGAGTCGTTCGAGGAATTTCGGTCTGATGCGGCTCGGCTGGAATGCTCCAATGACTTTGCCGTCAGGTCCGATGCCCTTCCTGTGGAAGCTGAAAATCTCATGCATGCTGATGATGTTTTCTTCCATGCCCGTAATTTCCGAGATGTTGATAACCCGCCGGCTGCCGTCGCTGAGGCGGGACACCTGAACGACGATTGAGACAGCGGACGAAATCTGTTGGCGCACCGTTCGTTCCGGCAGGTTAAGGTTGCTCATTGCCACCATCGACTCAAGGCGAGACAACGCGTCGCGGGTAGTGTTGGCGTGAATCGTGGCCATCGAGCCTTCGTGGCCAGTGTTCATCGCCTGGAGCATGTCAAACGCTTCCTCACCGCGGACCTCGCCGAGGATAATGCGGTCCGGCCGCATACGAAGGCTGTTGATTAGCAACTGGCGTTGCCGGATAGCGCCTTGTCCTTCGACGTTCGGCGGTCGCGTTTCCAGTCGCACAATATTCTGCAGGGCGAGCTGAAGCTCGGCTGCGTCTTCAATCGTCACAACCCGCTCGCTCTGCGGAATGAACTGCGACAGAATATTCAGTAGTGTGGTCTTTCCCGCGCCTGTGCCGCCGGAAATCAAAATGCTGATGCGCGCGCGCACTGCGGCAGCAAGCAGCTCAAGCATCTCCGGAGAGATGCTCTTGAGGGCGGTCAACTGGCTTGCCGCTACCGGACCGGTTCCGAAACGGCGAATCGAAAGTGCCGGACCGTCGAGTGCAAGAGGCGGAATGATAGCGTTCACGCGGGAGCCATCCGGCAGGCGGGCGTCCACCATCGGCGAGGATTCATCGACGCGGCGGCCAACACGCGAGACAATGCGGTCGATGATCTGCATGAGGTGACGGTCGTCACGGAAGGCTGCATCCACACGACGCAGTATGCCGCCTTTTTCTATGAAGACGTTGTCCTTGCCATTGACCATGATGTCGGAGATGGCCTTGTCGCGAAGCAACGGCTCAATCGGGCCAAGCCCGAAAACCTCATCGAGCAGGTCCTCCTGGATCTTGTCCTGCTCGCTCAAGTTCAGCGGTATGCGCTGGCTTGAAATGATCTCACTGATGATGCCGGCGACGGCGTGCCGGGCTTGTCCGCTATTGACCCGCGACAGCTTCTCAAGGTCCAGCCTTGAGATCAGTGTCCGGTGTACTTCCGCTTTGAATTGCTCGAGATTCAGCTGTTCCACGTTATGCCATCCGTATTATCTTTGCGAAACCATCGGTACTTTCGTTTATCCGAAGAGACTCAGGCCGAATCGCTTTTTCTTATCAGGCACCGCGGGCAATCCGCAAGCAGTTCTTGCCATTCTCCGGATCGCATCTCCAATCAACGAATCGCCCATTGCAAACGGCGTCGCATTGTTCTGCGCCTGCCTCACAACGGGATAATCGCTCGGCACCTTCCATGTTGGGGGGAAGGTGAGAGCCTTCGTAATGCTGTCTTCATCAATAACAAGGGAACGAGGGGTGAAGCGATTCAATACAATTTGAAGCTTTGTGGAGTGAGAGCTGAAAAATTCCGCGATCAGGCGGTTCGAGTTGCGGAGTTCGGAGATGCTAACCTGCGTAATTAGATAGACCGTCGTAGCCGCATCGATGAGCTGCGTGTAAATGGCTCCGCTTACCGAACCCGCATCGACCACAACATAATCGAAGTCCTGCCGCGCAATCAGCATCATCTTTTCCAGAGTGTCCTCAGATATGGTCACCGCGGAATACTTGTCTGGCGCCGAAAGAACAGACAGCCCTGACGAATGCTTGGTCAGAATGCGCGTGAAAAAGTTGGAGTCCAGCCGGTTGACGTTCTGAATTGCGTCAACCGTGGAGAACTGCGAGGTGATTCCCAGATCCAGGGCGGCCGCGCCTAGCGGCAGGTCCAGATCAATCAGCAAGGTGTTCTGGTGCGATTCACACGCCAGGGCTACCGCGAAATTGCTCGCAATCGTCGTAACGCCGGATCCACCCTTCGCGCCGGTGAAGACGAACAGCCTTCCCAGAGCCTTCTTGGAACGTGTCGTCGTTGGCCTGCGCACGGAAGCGCGCACCAGAGCCTCTGCCACCATGCTTTGAGAGAAGGGCTGCGTCAGGAATTCGCGAGCGCCGGCACGCATGCAGCGGACCAGCATCTCCGCATCGGCATGTCCGGAGTAAACCATCACCGTGACCGACCCGCTGCGGCTGCAAATGTGCTCTACAAGATCGAGAGCCTGCTCAGGGTTGCAATCCAGATCAATAATGATGATGTTGTACCCGGCGTCGAGCAACTGAGGCACATCGTCGAGTTCCGGATACGAATGGTACTCCCGCGCGATCGTGGCCTGTGGGCCGGCGATCGCGATCGCAAGCTCCCTGCGGCGGCTATCCTCCGGGCCTATCAGGGCAACCGAAAGAAGGTTGGCGCCGAGTGTATCAGGACCTTGTGTTAACGCGGACATTGCGAGCTCATTACTCCCGATTTTTATGTGCGTGCCTGCCATTTTGACCATTGCTTCCGAACTTCAGACCCGGTGTCCATGTTTTTTGCACCTCGCCCTACCGCGCGAAAAAGGCCACTAACGTCCCAATTGCAATCGCAGGAGCATAAGGCATCTTGCGAGCGAGCGGGTTACTGAGGTTCAGCTCTGGATCGGGTTTCAGACCCCGCTTTCCAATGCCAAAAATCAGACTCCCGGTGCCCCGGAACAATTCACCAAGAAACCCTCCGGCAGCAGCCCAGCACAGAGCCATAATACCCCCTGCAACGCCTGTGAGAACCAAGGCAAGAATCAATTGCTGCGACCATAGCCAGGCACCTATTGCCGCGCAAAGCTTAACATCTCCCATACCCATCCCGCCCATCAGTGCGAGGATGCCGAACAGTACGCCACCCAATGCCATTCCGCCGGCGCTGTGCGCCAGGCCGCTCCAGCCATAAAGCCAGCCTGAGACGACCAGTCCTGCTACCAGGAAAGGAAGCACAAGCCAGTTCGGGATTCGGCGGCTGCGTAGATCTGTAAAAGTCGCGACGGCAAGCACTGCGAGAGTCGGCCACCACGCAAATACAGAATGCATACACGATTCTCCTCCGCCTTATCCAGTGAGTGCGCTGTGAAGATATGCAATTCACTATCCAAACCGCACGGTGGAAAAAGGCTGCCTGAATTCAGGCCTTTAGACCCTTTTAGTTCTTCCCGGTGTGAACGACAGTATACAGACACAATAGCGCAGTGAAGTAGAGCATACACAAATGGATTTCATATACCTAAATCAATGTCTATGCTTGGATAACAGCCCAATTTCCGCTCAAAAAGGGCCCCATTTCCTGTCGACAACCCACGAGCTGTCCCGTTGTTGTACAGTCCTAGGTCCGGCTTTAGAAGATTGCCGATACTTGCCACCAAGGCCCAAATTGAATCAACCGTAAATCTGGCATGACCAAAGTAACACGACGGAAAGGCTTTGTAACTTCTGGTACCGTTCCGGTCTGTCAACAATAATTTACTGGACAATGCGGGACTGTTTGGTTATCAATAACTATCTGCATGACAGTGAAGAGCTTTTCCGCGCCCCCGTTGCGTTGTTTTGAGCGGGGAGTGCAGGATGCCCGCTACCAAGTTTGAGAAGCGACTTTCACGCAGGGAGAGAGGAAATCTCCTAAAGCCCCGAATGCTGCTTGTGTACGACATTGTATTCAGCGCGCACTGAAGGAGATTGCCCAACTATGGTGCGAATTGGGTTGTACTCGGAAGACCGAAAGCTGTTGTCAGTTTTGTCCTCCGCTTTGGGAAATGAATGCCGGATTCAGATGGAGACGTCCGAAGAAGAGGTCAAAAGATCTCTCGCTTCTGAGCGGTGGGATGTCGTCATTCTTGATCTCGATTCCAGTCAGGCTTCAGTAGCGCAACGTATCGCGTCCTGCAAGCGGATTGTGGCATCGCAAGTTTCCTCAATAGTAATGGCCGATGACAGCCTGCGGGGCGTCGCCGAAGAGCTCGTTCGCCTTGGTGCCTATAGTTACTGTCGTAAGCCGCCTTCGGTTCGCGAACTCCGTTCCATCATGCGCCGAGTGCATGAGCGCTCACTCCTGAAACACGAAAGCTATGTAGAGCCCGAGCCGCCCGCCGAAGCCGGTTCCTGCGACCTGATGATTGGGTCCACTCCGCAGATGCGCCAGGTCTATGACCTTGTTCGCCGCGTATCCAGCCTGAATGCCTCTGTACTCGTAACGGGTGAAAGCGGCACGGGCAAGGAACTGATCGCGCGCGCCATCCATAATCTGGGCGCCCACTCCATTCGTCCCTTTGTAGCGGTGTGCTGCGGAGCCATTCCTGAGACCCTGATTGAAGCCGAACTATTCGGCCATGAAAAAGGTGCGTTCACAGGCACGGTAGGCGCACGCGAAGGGTATCTGGAACAAGCCGGCGAAGGTACGCTGTTTCTCGATGAAATCGGTGAGTTAAGCCCGGCAGTACAGGTCAAGCTGCTCCGCGTGCTGCAGCAGCGCGAGTTCAGCCGTCTGGGCAGCACCAAGCTCATTCCTCTCCGCGCACGGCTCATTTTCGCCACCCATGCCGATCTGGGCGAGCTGGTGTCCCACGGAAAATTCCGGCTGGACCTCTATTACCGCATCAACGTCATGAAGATTACCGCGCCGCCACTGAGGGATCGCGTGGATGACATCCCGCAAATCGCTCTGCATTTCTTGCGGCACTACACGCAGGTCTATCAAAAGCAGGTGGACGACGTCAGCTCGGGAGCCATGTCCCTGCTCCAGGCGTATTCCTGGCCAGGCAATGTGCGCGAGCTTGAAAATGTGATCCAGCGGGCCATCATCGTAGCCAGTGGCAAGACCATCCGCGACGAAGACCTGCCTGGAAACCTTCAGGACGAGACCCTGATCAGTATCGAAGACCTGCATCCGGCGACCTCTTTCGAGCGCCAGTTGCGGGATTACAAGGTCAAGCTTGCTGAACAGGCCATTCGTGATAACAATGGCAACAAGACCATGGCGGCGAGAAGTCTGAACATTTCACGTGCGTACTTGCATCGCCTCATCCGTCTGTCCGAGAACGAATCGATCTCATCGCGAGAAAGCTTGGATATCGAGTCAGCTTGACCATCGCACCTGCAATTGCCGGACAACATTCACAACCCTCGACCCGCCGCGTTCTGCGGAAGATTTTCTCTTTTCCAACAGCCATTTCGCTGATGCTGATGCTATTGGCTCTGCTGACGGTTCGCGGGCGCTTCGATGATCCCGACATGTGGTGGCAACTGAAGAATGGTCAGGTGATCTGGACTACCCACTCCATTCCGACCGTCGATCAATACTCCTTCACCGCACTCCACCATGCGATCGTTCCGGAGGAATGGTTCCCGGAACTGATCATTTACGGCGCATATCACTTCGGTGGCTATTCCGGAATGATGGTGTGGCTGTGTTGCTTTGCCTCATTGCTCCTCATTGCGGGTTATGTTCTCTGTACCGCATATTCAGGAAACGCGAAGATAGGGTTTGTAGGAGCAATGGTCGTATGGTTCTTCGCGACCGTGGGACTCTCCATCCGTGGGCAATTAATCGGCTACCTCCTGCTTATCGTCGAGCTATTACTCCTGCACATGGGGCGCAACCGCAACCCCCGCTGGTTTCTTGCTCTGCCGCTCTTAATGTTGCTATGGGTGAACTGCCACGGCTCGTTCTTCTTCGGTCTCATCGTCATTGGAGTCTATTTCCTCTGCTCCTTCTTCAATTTTCGCGCGGGTGGTCTCGTATGCTTTGGCGAGGCTCGTCAGAAGTGGATGCTGCTCTGGGCGCTAGTCCTCTCGTCAGCAGCCGTTTTCATTAACCCCGTAGGCTGGAGTCAGGTCGTCTATCCGCTGGACACAATGCTGCGGCAACCAGTGAATTTGGCCAGCGTGCAGGAGTGGCAGCCGCTGACACTGAGCGACCCGCGTGGTGCGGGGCTCATGGTTCTCCTAGCTGCAGTATTGGTTATTTTTCTGGTGCGTCGCACCGAGGTCTTACACCTCGAGGAGTTGCTGCTGTTGGCTGTTGGCTCCTGGCTTGCTCTCAGCCATCAGCGCCTGGCCTTCGTCTTCGGAATCCTGGCGGCTCCCGTAATCTCGCGGCTTCTTGCTCCCATGTGGGATCGTTACGAACCCGACAAGGATCGGATCGCGCCGAATGCCGCGCTGTTCGTCCTCGCGGTGCTAGTAGCCATCTTTGCTTTCCCGCGACAGGCAAGTCTGGAGAAAAAAGTCTACGAAAATAGTCCGGTACGCGCAGTGGACTATATTCAGGCCCATCATCTTTCGGGGAACATGCTGAACGCCTATGGTGAAGGCGGCTATTTAATCTGGGCCATGCCCCAGCACCCCGTATTCATCGATGGCAGAGCTGATTTATACGAATGGGCTGGAGTGCTCGCCCAGTTCGGCCAGTGGGCGACATTACAGGCTGATCCCAATACGTTGCTGAACAAGTACAACATCGCATTCTGCCTCCTGGAACGCGATTCCGCCATGGCGCATGTCATGCCGCTGCTGAAAGGCTGGACTCAGGTCTATTCGGATCAGCAATCCGTGATCTTTGTTCGCTCAAAGCAGTCGCCAGGCCCTGTGTAGACTCAGGTCCACCACGCTGCTCCTGGCTTCTCTCGAACCACAAGCTCATTTAGAAATGCAGCGGCCTTCGCGAGACCCTCCTCCGCCGAGAGCAAGCTGTCCTCATGCTCCATCGAAAGGACGGAATCATACCCAAACATCCGAAGTGTAGAAATGAACTCCTTCCACCATTCGGCGCCATGTCCATAGCCGCATGTGCGAAAAATCCATCCGCGATTGCGCTCGTCTGTATACGCCTTCGTATCGAGCACTCCGGTTCGCATCAAATTCGTGGGATACATTTGCGTGTCCTTGGCATGAACGTGGAAGATTGCATCCCCAAGCACTCGCACCGCCGCAATCGGATCAATACTCTGCCAGAAAAGGTGACTCGGATCGAAATTGCATCCTATTGTCGCCCCTGCGATTTCGCGTAGCGTCAGCAGCGTCTCCGGGCTATAGACCACAAACCCCGGATGCATCTCAATCGCAATCTTCACTCCGTGGTCCGTCGCGAATTTCGCATGCTGCATCCAGTACGGAGCGACAACCTCGTTCCATTGCCAGTCAAGAATCTCCAGATAATCCGGCGGCCACGGGCACGTGACCCAGTTGGGATGCTTTGCTTCGCGAGAGTCGCCCGGGCATCCCGAAAAGTCAACCACCACCGGAATCCCAAGCTTTTCGGCCAGCAGAATCGTCCTCCGGCTCACATCCGCATCATGTTCCGCGCGTACCGCGTCAGGATGCAGCGGATTCCCGTGGCAACTGAGAGCGCTGATACTTGCGCCATGATCGGCGAGCATCTTCTTGAACTCGGCCAGCGCTGCCGGATTCTCCAGCATGGACAGCTTGCAGTGAGCATCTCCCGGATAATTTCCCGTCCCCAGCTCAACCGTGCGAATGTTCAGCGCTTTAAGTTTCTTAAGCACCGCCGGCAGCGGAAGCTGCGAAAGCAGCGGAGTGAAGACGCCTACCTCCATTCCAACCTGTCTCCAGTCATCGGCTCCGGCATGGAGCCATCATACGCGAGCCTTGCCATATCCAAGCTGTGAGGTAAGCTGTTGCAAGTGCGCCGAGTCATTCTTTTTGTGAACCCGCTCCTCGCTGCTCGCGGTAAGCGTCGCCTCGCTCTGGAGCGCTGCGTTGCAATGCTGCGTTCCGCATCGTGTTCGGTCGATGTGGCTGACACACTGCCTTGCGATCGGGCCGCGCAGCAAGCCCGGGCGGCTATCGAAGCCGGCTTCGACACAATATTTGTCTGCGGCGGAGATGGAACATTTTTCCACGTGCTGCAAGGAGTCGCCGGTTCTCAAGCGGCGCTGGGCGTTATCCCGCTGGGCACGGGCAACGTATTGGCTCAGAATTTAAAGCTGCCTCGAGATCCCCTCGCCGCGCTGCGCGCGCAGTGCGATGCTGAAGCGATCTCAATTCCCCTAGGCGAGGTGGTGTGTTCAGGCGCTGGCGGCCGCGAACAAAGCTGGTATTTCACCATTGCAGCAGGAGTTGGCTTCCACGCCGCCCTTATGGGCCTTGCGTCCAACGGAAATGGAAAGCGGCTCTGGGGAAGAGCAGCGTATTTCGCTGGCGGTATTCGGCTGTTGGTCGCGCGCCCCGTCCAGCCCGTCGAAGTTGAAATGCACGGCCCCCGCGGTGATTCCCATAAGTTTCGCGCAGCGGAGTTGCTCGCTGTCCGCGTGCCAATGATCAACCGCTGGCGCGCGGGCGGAGACTTGTCGTCGCCCCACTTGCGCGTCGCCTCTGTTCCAGAGTCGGGGAGAATCGGCCTCGCGCACGCCTGCTTCCGGGCGCTGTTCCTGCCGGAGAAAAATCCAGCCTCAACCAGCCCGCACAGACTTCCGCACCCACGCTACGACGAAGCCGTCCAGGTGTCGTGCCATGATGGGAAAAATCCATTACCCATACAGGCCGATGGCGAATTGCTTGGTTCGGGTAGCGCCATGTTTCGAATGTCGCAAAAGCGGGTGCGCTTGCTCTGGCCCAATCTCAAGCGGTAATCGCTGCGCGCAAAGCGCAGTTTGGAGTATGGTGGGAGCGCTCTCAAATGCTGTCAAGGAGAAGGATTCGTGCGGAAAATTCTTGCGTCTCTGCTGTGCCTTAGCGGATTGGTGGCCTGGTCCCAGCCCGCTCATAAACTCTCAGCAAATTGGGAAGAGCTGACCGGTCCCGATTTCATCACCGCCATTCATCAGTCGCAGGGCGTCTGCGTGCTCCCATTCGGAATCATCGAGAAACACGGGCCGCAGTTGCCGCTGGGCACGGACCTCATCGACGTGCGCTATGCTGTGCTCCACGCCGTGCAGCATGAATACGCAGTCGTCTTTCCGCCCTATTATTTCGGACAGATCGCAGAGGCCATGCATGAGCCGGGAACCGTCTCCTACGACCGGGATATCCAGTTAAAGTTGCTGCAGGCCACCACCGACGAGATGGCGCGGAATGGCTGCAAGAAAATCGTCATCGTGAACGGACACGGCGGGAATCTCAGCCTGCTCCCCTATTTCGCGCAGTCCCAGCTTGAAAAACCGCACGACTATGTCGTCTATGTCTACTGGTGGTCGCGAACCAGGAACGATGGCGGCCCCGAAGTCAAAGACAAGGTGAATGAGCACGCCGGAGAAGGCGAGACATCGATGATGATGGTCTCGCGCCCCGACCTCGTTCACCAGGACAGGTCCGGCGAGGAATCAGGAGCCGACCTCAACCGTCAGCATCTGCCTCCCGGCGTGTACACCGGCATCTGGTGGTACGCAAAATTCCCAGAACACTATGCCGGCAATGGCGCGCTGGCTTCTACCGCTGAGGGCGAGTTCGACATGAAGTCCTGGGAATCTGGAATCGCCAACGTCATCCGCGCCGTCAAGGCCGACCAAACAAGCCTCGAACTGCAAAACGAGTTCTACCAGAAAGCCAAGCATCCGCTGGATACAAAGCAATAGGGCGGCATTGGACCAAAGCGATCTTAATTGGAGCTCTTCCTGGCTCCGAGCTGCCGTCTCCTTGAGGCGATGAGCTTCTTCCGGTCGGCAGCTGGCATGGCAAGGACATCGCGTGTCCGCTTCGGCAGCTTCTGGAATGTGAGCTGATGGGCGTTTCGCAAAAGCCGCTTCAATTCGTCGGAAGGGAAGACATCATAGCGTTCGATTGCCACCCAGAAGATGCGCGCCATGTATGGAGCCGGGAAGACGCCCTCGGTTTCGAGAAGCTCATGGTAGCGCTCGGCGCCAGCCGCAAACGAGAGCACTCCCCGGCCGTCATGACCGAGATTTGCCAGAGCGAACATCTTGCCGCCGATAGCCTTGTCACCCACCCAGAAGACGAGGTTGTCGCCCCACTGCATCGTCTCCTCCACGTGCGGAAGCGACATCAGGAATTCGCGCAGCGAGTCGATGTTCACGGGAGTTAGCTCAGGGCTGGTGGACGGATGGTTGCGGACCAACGGCAGCTTTTGTGCCGCCTGAGAACTCGCTCCGCTTGCGGCTATACAGGAAGTAAATGACCAAACCGATGGCCAGCCAGATGAAGAAGCGCAGCCAGGTGATGATCGGCAGGCCGGCCATCAGCAAGACACAAAAGATGATGCTCAGGACCGGCAGAACCGGTCCGCCCGGGCAGCGAAATCCGCGATGCCGGTTCGGGTCCTTGTAACGCAGAATCAAAACTCCGGCCGAGACCAGCACGAACGCGAACAGAGTGCCGATGTTCGTCAGGTCAGACAGCGTTCCGATATCGAGCAGACCTGCCGGAACGCCAACCACAAACCCTGCGACCCAGGTGGAAACATTCGGCGTACGGAAGCGCGGATGAACTCTGGAGAAAGCCTTCGGAAGCAGCCGGTCGCGCGACATCGCAAACCATACGCGGGCCTGCCCGATCTGAAACACCAGGATGGAGGAGATCATGCCGAGCATCGCGCCCACAATCACGGCAAGGTGGGTGTAATGCAGCACCGTGCTCGGGTGCGCCTCGTACACCTTCTTCATCGTGTTGACGACAGGTGCAGCGTCATCCACTAGCTTGCTCCAGTTGATGAGGCCGGTGAGTACCACAGCCACGCCGATGTAAAGGATGGTGCAGATGATGAGTGTGGCGATAATCCCGATCGGCACGTCGCGTTGCGGGTTGCGGCACTCCTCAGCAGCAGTTGATACGGAATCGAAGCCGATGTACGTAAAGAAGATGATGGACCCGCCGGTCAATACTCCCGACCATCCGTTCGGATAGAAGGGATGCCAGTTGGTGGGATGGATATAGTGCGCTCCAACCGCGATGAACAACAGAATGGCGACGATCTTCAGCAGCACCATAATGTTGTTCGTCTCTGCGGATTCACGAATGCCGCGTACCAGCACGACCGTAAGCAGCATCACGATCAGGAACGCAGGAATGTTGAATCCGAAGTGCCACCCGGGGTTATAAAGCGTGTGCCCCTGGAAGTCCGCAAGGCCCGACGGCAAGTACGCCGGTGAGATCCACCTTAAAGAGGGGCGAATGCCAAACCAGTCCATGAACGCGACGGCGTGGCCCGCGAATCCAACCGAAACCGCCATGTTCGAGAAAGCATATTCGAGGATCAGGTCCCATCCAATGATCCAGGCGATCAGCTCGCCCATGGTCGCATATGTATAGGTGTAAGCCGACCCGGCAATGGGAATCATCGACGCAAGCTCGGCGTAACAAAGCCCCGTGAAGGCGCACACAATCGCGACCAGCACGAGTGAAACAGCCAGCGCCGGCCCCGCGCCCGGTCTTCCCGCCATTGCGGTGTGGCGGACAATGTAGTCAAGAAATGGAGTATTGAGGACGGATGAGGTGTCGAACTTCTCGCCCGCTAGCGCCGTTCCAATGACCGTAAAAATGCCGGAGCCGATGACGGCTCCGATGCCGAGCGACGTGAGCGAAAGCGGCCCGAGCGTTTTGCGGAGCTTGTGTTCGGGCTCCTCCGACTCAGCAATCAGCCTGTCGATGGATTTGCAGCAAAAGACCTGGCGCGGCAGATTACGGCTCCTGTTGGATCACTGACAGGAAAGTGTACCGGGGACTGACCGTCCAGGCAACGGCTTCCCGTGGGCACTCCCGCCGGTCGTGGAAAATGGGTTGCATTCGGCCATATGCGGTGATGCTCCATCCCTGTTCGGCATTGAAGCCGACAGAGGTGGAGCATCGATCTACCTACCGCTTGCTCTGACCGCGTACGAGCTTTTTGACCTTCTTCTTGCTCGATCCGCGCGGAGTAGTGCGGGGACCCTTCGGAGCGGCCTTTTTGCGAGCCGTGCGCTTCACCTTCTTGCGTTCTGCCTTGTCAGTAATCGACTTTGTGTTTGCCATTCTTTTCCTTTATCTCGTGTGGAGCGGAATTACGGCCCTAGAGCCGCTCAAGCTGGGCAAATTTTTCCACCAGCTTTTTCACTCCGAACTTTGAAAATTGTACCGTAATCTTCGCATCATCCCCATCGCCCTCGCGGCGGAAGACGATGCCTTCGCCATATTTCGGATGCCGCACGCGCTGGCCGCTCCTGATTCCCGTAACGCCGCTCGGCGCTGGAACGTCGAGCTTGGGGCGCGATTTCGGAGCCGCAGCGCCACGCGAAGAGAAGAACTGCGCGATGTTGTCAATGGAATTCGAGGGCTTCGCCGGGCGGCCTCCGCGCGATGAGGCATGCGCGCTCTGGTCCTCGTCTTCATAGCTGTAATGGCGAGGGGAGTCCTCTTCTCCGTAGCCATATCGGGCGCGCTCCAACGCAGCAGGTCTCGTTCCACCGACAGGCTCGAGCAGGTGTGCTGGAATCTCCTCGAGAAAGCGCGAGGGCAAGCTCGCTTCAGGAGCATCATTGCCGTAACGCCGCCGGTATCGGGCACGCGTGATCGTTAGCGCGTTCATTGCCCGGGTGATACCTACGTAGCAAAGCCGCCGCTCCTCTTCCATCTGGTTCGGGTCGTTGAGCGTGCGCGAGTGCGGGAAGAGACCCTCTTCGAGTCCGGCGAGTACCACAAAAGGGAACTCAAGCCCCTTGGCCGCGTGCAGCGACATCAGAGTGACGCGTGCATCGGGCTCGTACTGGTCGGTGTCGCTCACGAGTGCGGCGTGATCGAGGAACTCGTCGAGCGTCTCGCCTCGCTCCTCGGCATCCTGCGCAGCGTTCGCCAATTCCTTGAGGTTCTCAATGCGGGAGAAGGCTTCCGGCGTGCCCTCTTCTTCGAGTGAGCGGATATATCCAGTGCGGTCGATGAGAAACTTGATGAGCTCAGGCAAAGTGGCCGCGCCTCCCGGCTTACGGAAGCCTGGAACGGCTTCCTCTTCCGGTTCGGGCTTTGTGGGCGCCGCATGCGGTACAGCAGGCTCATCCGCAAATGGATTGAAGGCTGTGGCATCAATCGCCTCATCGTGCGAGAGCGCAAGCGACGGCTGCATTGCATCGCCGAAATCGAAGCTCGTGTCTTCAGGCTCAGTGGGCACGTCCGACGCCGCCATGTCGAAACTGGTGTCTTCAGCAATGTCCGCGGCGAGCTTGTCCGCGAAATTCGGCGAGAGCAGCGCGCGCCCGTCTTCGATGATGCGCTTAAAACTGTCGAGCGCAATCAGCGCGCGCGATGGCAGCAACCTCTCGCGTAGCGCGCGTCCAATCGCAGCCCAGGTGCTTGTTCCTGTTTCAAGCGCGATGCGCTCCAGTGTCTCCACCGTGGTTTTGCCAATGCCGCGCGTCGGAATATTGACGACCCGTTGCAGCGCTATAGAATCATCCGGGTTCTGGACCAGTTTGAGGTAGCTCAGCAGGTCCTTGATTTCCGCGCGCTCATAGAAGCTGAATCCGCCGACCATTGTGTACTTGATTCCGTAACGTCGGAGTGCCTCTTCCACCAGCCGAGACTGCGAATTCGTACGATACAGTACCGCAGCTCGCGGCGTGTCTTCTTCGTGCCCGACCTTGCGTTGGTACTTCTGAATGGAATCAGCAATGAACAGCGCCTCATTTTCGCCATCGGGCGCTTCGTAATAGCCGATCAAGGCGCCGCCTTGCCGCGATGTCCAAAGCGATTTCCCCTTGCGCTGCGTGTTCCTGGCAACGACAGCCCCGGCGGCCTCGAGAATGGTCTGGGTCGAGCGATAGTTCTGTTCCAGACGAATGGTTTTGACGTTGGGAAAGTCCTTTTCAAATTCGAGGATGTTTCGGATATCCGCGCCGCGCCATGAGTAGATGCTCTGGTCCTCATCGCCGACCACGCACACGTTCTTTTCTTCGCCGGCGAGCAGCTTCATCAACTCGTATTGGGGACGATTGGTGTCCTGATATTCGTCAATCAGCAGATAGCGGTAGCGCCGGTTGTAGCGTTGGCGCACTTCAGCAGAAGACTTGAGCAGGCGCACGGCTTCAAGCAGCAGGTCGTCGAAGTCCAGCGCATTTGCCTTGCGCAGTTCCTTTTTATAGGACTCGAAAATGTGTGCGACACGCTCGCTGGCGGGATCGGCGGAATTCAGGTAGTACTCCTGGGGATCGATCATGTGATTCTTTGCCCAGGAGATCTTCGAGAGCACCACGCGAGGCGTGAGCTGTTTGTCGTCGAGCCCCATGCGTCGCATCGCGGCTTTCACCACTGCTTGCTGGTCGGCTTCATCGTAAATGGCGAACGACCTGGTCAAACCCTCGTTGTTGATGCGCAGAGCTTCGATATCGCGGCGCAGCAGGCGCACGCAGAAGGAATGGAACGTCGCGACGAGCGGTTTGGAAAGGGTTGTGTGGCCAATCAGCTTCTCAACGCGTTCAGCCATTTCCGCTGCGGCCTTATTGGTAAAGGTGACGGCAAGGATCGAGTCGGGCGCGACGCCGCGCTCCTGAATAAGCCACGCGATGCGATGCGTAATGACGCGGGTCTTGCCGGAACCGGCTCCGGCAAGGATCAGCACCGGGCCGTCCACGGCCTCTACGGCTTCGCGCTGTTGGGGATTCAGTTTGTCGAGTAAAGGATGCAATGGGGAGAGTCTCTGTCTTCTATTTTAATCGGGCAGTTAGACTGGTTTTGCGATGGAGAAGATATCAAAGCGATGGATTTGCGTCTTCTGCGGATCGGCGATGGGCGCGCGGCCGGAATATGAGTCTGCGGCCCGCGATTTAGGCCGCCGAATCGCTGAGAGCGGTTACGGACTCGTCTATGGTGGAGGCTCTGTAGGGTTGATGGGAGTATTGGCGGATGCCGCGCTGGCTGCCGGTGGGGAAGTTGTCGGCATAATCCCGGATGTAATTGTCGATCTTGAAGTAGGGCACAGCGGGCTCACGGAGTTGCTTGTCGTGCGGACGATGCATGAACGCAAGGCGCTCATGGCCGAACGCGCAGACGCTTTCATGGCGCTGCCCGGCGGCTACGGAACCATGGACGAGTTCATGGAGATTGTGACGTGGGCGCAGTTGGGCATCCACTCCAAGCCGTGCGTGCTGGTGAACGTGGCCGGATATTACGACGCCCTGATGCGGTTCCTGGACGTCGGAGTGAGCGAAGGCTTCATCCGTGCTGAGAATCGCGCTCTGGTGCAGGTGGCGAAGGACATCACCGA
>DASZAG010000032.1:0-33747 GCA_035945555.1 Acidobacteriaceae bacterium | reverse complement strand
TCAGGCCCTCGTCACCACCTGGCAGATAACTCATTTGGATCGTATGAGGAACAAAAAAAATCGGCGGCAGGAAGGTCCCCGCCGCCGTGTGGAGTGCAGTGCAACGTCTGGTTAGAACTGGATTCTGCCGGTGATCTGGAGCTGGCGAGCACCATTGTTCGTATCTCCGGGTCCAAAAGTGTTCGTTGGAACTCCGAAGGTGGTGTCTCCAGGGTTGGTATCTGGTGTCGTGAAGTGGTGGCGGTTGAAGGCACCCAAAGCCTCGACCTTAAGTTCGAAAACCAAGTTCTCGCGAATCGGTGTGTCCTTTATCAGACTGAAGTCCTCGTCGAAATACGACGGCATGTGGATGTTGGTCACCCGCGGCGTGTTGCCCAGGTGGAATGCGCCGCCGTTCCGGTACTGCGGCAGGTTCTGGTCAACGAACGCGGGCTGCGCGGTACCGTTTTTGTAGGCCGGGGCGTTGTTATCCACTGCACCATTGAAGAGGCTATTCGTATTCGGATCCGATGTAGGCACACCGCCACCGACCGATCCTGCGAATGGGTTGAGATGCTTCCACCCACTGCGATACACCGAGCTCTTGATGTTGGTGTTCGGAAGCTCGTTATACCGAATGGCCTGCTGCCAGCCTGGTATGCCGGAGGAGCAGCAGAAGGCGACGGGCACGCCGCTTTGATAGCGTTGAATTCCACCAATCTGCCAACCTCCAGCGATGTAGCTGACGGGGCCCGTATTGAGGAATTTCTTATGCTGACCGAAGGGTAACTCGTAAATATAACTGATTACGAACGTTTGCGGAATGTCCTGAACGCTGATGGCCTTCTCCGCATGTAGGTTTGCCGGATTCTGCACCTGCGGCTGACCCGGGTTGGTGTTTGGCAATGCGCTGTCTGTGTCGTTTTCGTTTTTCTGCCAGGTGTACGATGCCTGGAAGCTCAGGCCATTGGACATCTGCCGTTTGAGCGAAACCAGCAGAGCGTCATAGCTCGAGTGTCCGGTGTCCTGCAGGCAGCACCCTGAGTCGATGAAGTCATACTGTGGGAAAGGCCGCAGGGCCTGCTGGATGGTGATGCCATTACCCCAGAGCGTGAAGTATCCGGGGAAGGGAGTAGACACACCATAGGAATTGCCCTGCAACTGCGTCGTCAGTTCGTCGCCCAAGGCAATGTCCTGAAGCGGCATGTTATTGATGTTCTGGTTGTTGGCCTGCAAGTTCTGCGCTTCGCTGCCCACAAATCCGACGCTCAGAATCATCTCGTTTGAAAGCTGTTGCTGCACCTGCAAATCAAAGTCGTAAACCTTGGCTGGATGCGCCGCGTTCTTCTCTATGTAAGAACCTGACATGAAGGCGCCATTGAACAGACCGGGGTCGAGGTCTGGCGGCTGCTTAAAGGCTGGATAGCCATTGTCGATCTGGAACGATGGATCAAAGCCGTTCGCTGAATTGAAGCTCGGATTAGCTTTGTACCCTGAATCCATCGAGCCACCGAAGTCGTCATATTGCAGCGGGCCGTAAAGAATTCCGGCGCCGCCTCTGATCACGGTCTTTCCATTGAGCCACGCCGGAGAATAGGCGAAGCCGATACGGGGTGCAACGTCCTTGTAATAGGTGTCCGCCCAGGCGGTGTTGCAGCCATTGCAGGATGTGCCGAAGACCAGCGCACCCGGGACGCCGAATTCGGGATCAATGGCAGTCGGGCTGAAGTTTGAGGTTTCGTTGTCAGCTTCGTGGCGTGGCGCGTCCACGCTGTAGTTCACGCCCAGGTTCAACGTGAGATTCCTGGAAGCCTTCCAGTTGTCCTGCACGTAGCCGGAGTAATACCAGGAAATCCAGCGTGACTGGTGCACATAGACGTTCTGGCCGCCATTGCAGGCATCGCCGAGCATTTCGCTGGCCAGGCCATTGCCGGTTTGCGCGGTTTGAGATGGATCAGCAGCGGTCTGCGCACCGCAGAAGTTGATGGATGGCGAATTGTTATTGATCGGGGAGTACTGCTGGTACCGAATGTCAGCGCCGAAGTCGAGGCTGTGCGCGCCCTTCTGCCACTCTAGACTCTCAACCAGCCGAATTCCGTTATCAATGTTATCGCCGTTATTTGGCATGCCTTCCTGCGCCGTGAATCCGTTGGTCACGACGGGAAAGTTGTTGCTGACTGCGTTGCCAATGCCGAGCGATGACATCCAGTTTTTGCCCTCGAGCGCGGGAACCGCAAAGTTGATGCTATTGGACCGGTTGGTACCGATGATGAGGTGGTTCAACAGAGTCGGACTGAAGGAGTAGTCCCAGCCAAGACGCCAGAAGTGGGTCTCAAAATCCTGCTTCCAGGTGGCGAAATCAATCGGGTACGGAAGCAATGGAGGCGCGCCCGAAATGCGGTTGTTATCGCGGTCGCTGTATGAGCTCCAGATTTTGCTCTTTTCCGTGATGCTGGCGTCGACGCGGATGGTGGAAGTGGTGTTCTCAATGGGTGAGGAACTAGCGAAGTTGAAATTGCCGAATACGCCATTGTTGGTAGGCGCGGGGAAATACTGGAGGACGTTGCCTGCGACTTTGGAGAAATCGCCCGACGGAATTTTGTTGCCGGGGAATGCCGTGCGGCACTCAACACCATTCACGACGCGCGTAGTCGAAGGATCGAAGATTTGACCCTTCAATATGGGGGTGCCGTCGCACGGGTTTATTGCGCCGGGAATCGGCGTGGCAGGGAAAATGACAGGATTCGAGAAATCGCCGCTCAGTTCCTGGGCCGTCGGGACGGTCGTCGTGGTTTCGCCGCCCTGTGCATACTTCAACTGCTCCCAGCTAAAGAAGAAGAACAGCCGATCATGGCCGTTATAGATGTGAGGAATCCATACCGGGCCGCTGAAGGTGCCACCGTAATCATTCTTGCGATCGACAGGAGTGGCAAAGCGGGCGCGACAGGCAAGCGTATCATTCGGTCCCGCGCAGCTCAGCACGCGAAGGCCGCCGTTGAACCAGTCGTTGGCGTCGAGCGCCTGGTTCTTAAAAAGTTCGTATGCCGAACCATGGAAGCTGTTACTTCCGCTCTTGGTTGCGAAGTTTTCGATACCGCCAGTTGTGCGGTTGTATTCGGCAGGGGGAACAGCGTCGGTGACTGTCAACTCACGCAGCGCATCCACCCCGGGCGCCTCCTCGTCAAAAGATGAGCCGTTTTCGCTGCGCTGCTGGCTCACGCCGTCGATCAGCACCTCTGCGCCATAATCCTGGCCACCGGCGATTTTGCTGAAGAAGATGCCGTTGCCGCTGTTGGTGGTGCCCGGTCCGGTATTGCCCGGCAGCAGAAAGATAAAGGCTTCCGGCGAACGGAAAGCACCGACGCCGCCGAGCGCCAAAGGCAATTTTAGGTAGTCCTGATCAGAAATGGATCCGGTAACATCCGAGGTTTCTGTCTGCAAGTGGATCGCGCTGGCATTGATGGTGACAGTCTGAGTCGCGCCACCCACCTGCATGGTGATGTTTTGCGCGGTCGTAACCTGCAGGTCCACCCTGATGCCGGTCAGCGAGTCGGTCTGAAAGCCGGGCGCGGTCACCGTAAGGTCATAGGTGCCGATCGGGAGTTCCGGGAAGCGATAGGCTCCAGCGGAAGTCGACACCGTGCTCGACACTGTTCCCGTCGTTTCGTTCTTTGCCTGAATTTTTGCGTTTGGAATGACGGCGCCAGTCGAATCAGATACGGTACCGGCCATGCTGCCATATACCGTCTGGGCCTTTGCCGAAGGGAGGAAAAGAGCCAGCGACACAGCCGCCAGCAAACCAAGCCTCCACGCTTGAGTCAATGCTTTCATACAACCTCCTGATAAAAAGCTGCCCGACAGCATGCTGCCGTTTAGCCAAATGCAAGGTTCCCTGCCCCGCGTTTGCGGATTCACTGGTCATCTCCGCCCGTCTGTTTGCAGGCTGGATGATGTAACCAGTTACATAAGCAGAGCAAACCTTTACTCCACCAGCCTTGCTTGTATCATTCTGGATTAGAAGGTGTCAAGAATCAGAAAATTCCGTTTACCATCTAGCTTTTCAGTGGGTGGAATTCGTCGATGGCGTGATCAAAAAATACCCGTGACGGAGCTTGTCCTGCTGCATACGCAAACTACCGGCCAAAGCGGATTCGCGCGCGGCACCCTGGGTATCGCCCAGCTGAGCCAGCACCAGAGCATAGTAGTGATGCGCTTCAACATAATCAGGCGCGCACAGCACGGCCTCTTTCAGATACTGTTCTGCCGAGTTGTAGTTCTTTGCCCGATAAGCCAGAATTCCCATCCCAGTCAGCGCCCCGCCGTGCCGCGGATCTACAGAAAGCACCTTGGTGTAGTCGCTCTTTGCTTCAGAGTTCTGCCCCATCTGCAGCGCGATCTCACCAAGTTCATAGTAGGAAGCTGTCTGAGCCGGTTGGAGAGCTATGGAGCGTTCCAGTTCCGACTTTGCTTGATCATCGCGCAACATCATATGCAGCAAGTGGCCAAGCCCATAGTGGGCGCTCGCGTCGCCGGGCTTCAGCTTCAGATATGCGCGCAAGTTCGCCTCCGCGTCCGCCATCTTCTGCTCATCAAGCTGCACATGGGCGAGCGCGTAGAGCGTCTTCGGGTCATTCGGAGCAAGCTCGTGGGCGCGCGCTAAGGCCTTTTCCGCGTCCTCATAGATCTGCATGGAATCGGCCTGGATGCCAAAATCTGTGAGCAGCTCCGGCGAATCGGGCACAAGCTTGCGCGCTCGGTCGAGGCAGCCCAGGGCCCCATCGTTGTCCCCGGCCTTGCGATCGGCGAGAGCCGATTCAATCGCCGCTTTTACCTCGCCCTCCCGCGCCGAATGTGAGTTGGGGGCAATAGCAAGCGCTGCCGCATACGACCGCATCGCGTCGTCGCTGAGCCGCTGCTGCAGTTGCACCCGGCCCAACTCAACCCACGCATCCATATCTTTGGGATTTCGACGCGTGTAGTCCGAAAGCAGTTCATTGGCTTGCTCAAACTGCTTCGCGGATTCCAGTTGACGAGCACGCGGAAGGGGCGATTTCTCTTGAGATATCAGCATTGCGGCTGGGACGAGCAGTAGCAGCAGTGAAGCAATGCGGCGGATCATTTTGGCCCCGTCGCATCTTTCGTGCCGTACAGCTTGGCTGAGAGAGCCAGTTCCTCGCGGGATTTCTCGATGAGTCCCGCCGATCGGTACGCATGGCCGAGCGCGTAGTGCAGTTTCGCATCGTGAGGAGAAAGCGTAACCGCATGCTCGAGTTCCGCTACCGCTTGCTCGAATTTGCCTGTCTCGTCGTAGGCGCGTCCCAACTTTCCGTGACATTGTGCGCAGGTTGGCGCAATCGCAATAGACCGGGTGAGAAGCGGAATGGCGTCTTGCGCGCGCCCCTGCTCAAGTAAAAACGACCCATAGTCAAGGTATGGCCACTGGTCAGTGTGCGGATCGGAATCCGCTAATGCGATCGCGTGCCTATAGGCACCATCCGCTTTGGCGGGTTGATTCAGCATCTCCAGCGTTAATGCGAGATTGGTTGCAGCCTTCAGATCGTTAGGATCGAGCGCCAATGCGCGATCAAATGCTTGTTGCGCCTGTGGAAATGAGCTTTGCGTGTAGTAGCACCGGCCCAGGGCATACCAGGCCTGCTGATTGCGCGGATTGAATTGGAGCGATTGCTTCATCCATCGAATGGCATCCGGATAATCGTTCAGCAACACGTAGTCCAATGCTACAGATTTGAGATCGTCCGACTGGGGTACGCTTAATCGCGCAGCCCGGTTATACACTTCAAGCGATTCTTTGGGCTTATCCTCGCGGTTCAGAACAAATCCGAGCATGTAAAGAGCGTCAGCCGAATCAGGATGCGCGGTTGAGTACTGGCGAAGCGGCTGCTCTGCCGCCGGGAAGCGCCCGAGATTCGCAAGCGCCTTTCCTTCGAACAGCAACGCATCTGACTGGCCTGGATTCGCGGCTTCCGCCTTTGCAAAGAGTGATGCGGCCACCTGGAAATTATGCGCATTAAAGGCGGCCAGCGCCTGAGTGTAGGTGCTGGCGTTTTGCGCTTGTCCGCAGCCGGGCATTAAGACGCAAAGCAGAAGTGCGGCAGTGCCCAAGAAGCTTGCCGATACCTTAATGGAAGTACTCCGCATCCTTCTGCCCAAACATCATTCTATGCCCGCCTATGGCTGACTTTCGGCACCGTCGGAAGCTGGCGCGCGCGAGGACCACTTCTTCCAGAATGCGGGATCAGAGAGCATCTTGACGTACACGCCGCCAACGACTGAGCGAGCCTGAAAGCCGACCTGCGCACCTGTCGTAGTTTCGAACCAATCGCTTAAGGGCACTCGCGTTGGAGACTCGGTCATGTACTTGTAGAGCGGATCGGTTAACGCGATGAAATCCTTTTCGTTATCAGCGAGTGTTGCCGTCCAGACAGTCCAATCGAGTTTGGTATAGGTCTTGCGATAATCCAGCGGCAGGCCAAATGCATTTTGATGCTTCAGATAAAAGCTGACTTCCGATTGCGCGAGTGATGCCGGGAAGAGATTGAATCCAAGAATCCGGTCCCACACAAGGTTGTATTTCTGGCTCCAGGTCCCTGGGCGGTCAAATGCGAGCCGCGTGTGATCTCCATCAGCCGCCATTTGCATCCATTGGGAAGCCATTTTGTGCGCCGTCTGCTGATAGCTCTTCGCCTCATCTTGCTTGCCCAGCATGTGGGCCATTTCCGCGTAGCTATCGAGCGCCAGAATCGCCTTGAGTGAGAGATTGGCGTTGTGGGCGAGATGACCGGCAAAATCATCGGTGCTGAGCTGGTTTTCAGGATCAAGCCCCTTTTGCCGCAGATAGTCAGCCCAGCGTGAGAGTAGCGGCCAATATTGAGCGGCAAAGTCAGCGTTACCCTCCGCTTTGGAAATAGCTCCAAACATGATGAGCATATTGCCGCTCTCTTCGACCGGCATCTGGTTTTCCTCGGTCTGTTCCCCTCCGCCATACACCTGCCCATCGGCAAGCGGATAGGTTCCCAGATCGTGGGGTGCGAAGGGCCAGCGCCAGCGGGGCAGGCCGGCGTATTCCATGACCGGTCGAAGCTGCGCTTCAAGCATCTTTGGG
Organism: Acidobacteriaceae bacterium; assembly: GCA_035945555.1. GTDB lineage: Bacteria > Acidobacteriota > Terriglobia > Terriglobales > Acidobacteriaceae > Silvibacterium. The sequence goes on along the minus strand of DASZAG010000032.1, from coordinate 26,645 downwards.
TTCAACAGCAAGAAGAATGGCGAAGATGGATAGGTGACATCTACTGTGTCGATGCAGCCGTTGCTGAAGTTCTCCTTCGAGAACAGAAGCGGGGTCCCGTCAATGTCGGCGACCAGCTTATGCGCTGCAAGTGTTTGCCGGTATGCAAGCACTGCAAGCTGCGCGTAATGCGCTCCACCGGCCTTTGTCAGATCAGACACCAATTCATGGTCGAAGGCCTCTGCACGTGCGCGGAGCGATGACTCCTGCTGCTCAGCATCGAGGAGCATCTGTGCAAACGTCATCCCGTTGCGTCGCCAATATGCAGGCAGTCGCCGATGAAGAAATTCGATGGACTCGATATCGTCATAGGCGAGCATGGCCTGCCGGGTGACCGGGGTTCCGGAAACCTGACCCAGATCAAACCGCACCGCCATAAGCGGCATATTTTTGCGTGGCGCCCGCGGCATGGCTAGATCGTCGCTGGAGGCGAACGTTCCCGATGCTACATCGTGATTTCGCTCTCTCCATCCGATGGTTGCCGTCTGCATGCCTGGCTGCTGTGGCACAGCGAGGTTGGCCCACCCCCAATCGATGCGAAGATTGTCTCCGGCCTTCGCGAGCATGGGCTGGGCATTTGTGCCAATGCGCATGACGGTAAGGTCGCCAACACGGCTCGTGCCCCACACGACCGTCTCCTCGTTGTCGTTAACGGCAAGTTCCGAAGTAGCATCAACATACAGCTGGACGGAATGGGCATTTCCATCCACAGAATGGACGGTCCAGCTTAGATAGGTGAGAGGCCGGGAAAGAACGTCCAGATCTTTCGGGAGCGCCGGCGTGAAAAACGTAGCTGTCAGGTGAACGCCTGCGTCTTCGAAGTCATAGATGGTGCGCGTAGGCCAGATTGTTCGCTGCACCTGATGAATCGCGGGCGCGACCCTGTCATCGCCCATGAAACGGTAGGATTTGCCATCAACGCGGACGAACCCATTGAGCTGCTGATCTACGCCGGTCCAATGGGTAGTGGGACTCGCGTTTAAATCACCGGTAAACGACCAGATGCTGAAGTAAGGGTCGTGCGCCACCAACGGCGTTGCGGGAGTACGGACCGTTATGGGCTGCTGTGCCCAGGCTGACGCTGCCAGGCTGCAAACTGCTATCGCCAATAACTTGCGAGCAACGCCTTGCACTCGCGGCTTCGATATTCTGGACATCCCGACCCACTCGACCTTACGCATTTTTATTTGCTTACTCCTGTCGCCTTGCGAATAATCTCTGCTTCCCGTTCCCGGTAGGGCCTGCCATCCGGATAGAAAATGTCATGGAACCAAACAGGCGGCTGCTCGAGCACATAAGGACGCTGCCACGAATCCCATGGCAGAAAAGTCTGCGTCTTTCCCGCGACGAAGCCCCAGTTGATGGCACCTACATCGTTTTGTTTGGCGAGCGGCAAGATGGTATCGAAAAGACTACCGACACCGCGAGCCATGTATTCAGTGCAGATGATTGGGCGATGATACTGCTTCAACTCTTTGATACGCTGCTGGAAATCCTCGGGCCAACCGTAGTTATGAAAGGTGATGATATCGGACTCGGTAATCTGCACTCGAGCCATGGGGGAAAGTGTCTGGAGCGTTGACCAGTCTCCCTGCCAGACCCCGCTGGTGAGGGGCTGCGCAGGATGCTCCGCACGCGCCCATTCAAATACTTGCGGCAAAAGATGCAGCACCAGATCGACCTTGTTCGGCGGTTCTTCCTTGCCATAAGAGCCACCATTCGTGTTATCCGGCTCATTCCAAACATCCCACGCCAGAATGCGGGGGTCATTCGCGAACGCGCCCACAACTCCCTGCACGTAGGTCTTCAGTCGCGGATACTGCGCGGAATCCATCAGAGCGATTTTGCCGGGGCTTTGAACCCATCCTGAGTTGTGGACGCCGGGAATGGGAGGATGCTGCGGGCCGAGCTTCGGATAAGGGTCCCAGCACGAGTCAAACAGGACGAATATCGGCCGAATATGATGGCGGCCGGCGATTGTGAGAAATTCATCAATCCGCTGCTTGAATCCACCGGGATCCTGTTGCCAAAGCTGGTCCTGCAGGAACACCCGCATGGTATTCATGCCCAGACCTTGCGCCCAGCCGAGTTCGCGGTCGATCTCCTTTGGGTCGAAAGTGGCCGCCTGCCACATTTCAAGCTCATTGATGGCGTCGTCTGGAACGAAGTTCGAGCCGACCAGATACGGCTGCTGCGCATACCACGCATTCGCCTTTGCTTCAGACCATCTCTGCTGCGAAAACGCGGGCGCCGCGGCCAACGCAGTGGCAGTTAACGCAAGCAGGAGCATTGCAATGGTGGATGTCCTTCGCATCATAAGAAGCCTCTTTGTTATGAATTCCTATGCAGTGTGATTACCGTCACGCTTTCGTGCGGGAAGACGTGATGGAGTTTACCGCCGTTTACGTCGTCCTCGGTGCGGGCGGGTGTTACTCGATTGGGATTGTCCTCGTCGTTGCCTTCCGCAATACTCATGGCTTTCAGGGTCTTCACCAATGCTTTCCCCGATGCTGCGAAATTATCCACGTGGATGCTGGTCGCAATGTCCGTATTCAGGCTCCGATTGACGCAGAACAGGGTCAGGGTGTCGCCTGAGGGGTTGAGGGCCGCGACTACATCGAGATATGGAACGTTGGCAATATCGGGCAGGCGCGTCACACCATGCTGCACCGAATAGCTGCCGGCAGTCGTTTCGACAGCAACGGGACGCGTAGCGTGAGCTGTCGAATACATTTTGAAAACGTAATAAGCCGGCGCGCCGAACACCTGGCCGCGACGCTTCCAGATTCCGGCGAATTCCATGATCCCTGTCATGTCGGAAACCGGAACAACCGAATGGTTGCGCATGAGCATGTTGAAGAAGCCGGCCGCGTCGATCGCGCCCCCCATATTGGTGAAGCTGGGAGTACCCGGGCGATTACCTATAAACAGCCATTCGGTAAAGGCGACGTGGGCCTTATCAGCGAATGCAGGATACTGGTTGATCTGGTTCTGTTCGTCATGCAGTTTACGCCCCAATTCCACCGGCAACGCGAAGGCTGCGGAGTTAATGAAATCCGTGGACGGACGAGGTTCCTGGGTTTCACTCATGGTCACGACAAAATGCGTAGAGAGGTAATTGAATGTGCCCGCCGGGTTAGAAAGCTGCGCCGCATTCCATTTGGTGAAGCCGTCCGGATCCCGCCCTGTAGCGATGAGGCGTGCTGTTGGATCAACTGCGCGCACAGCCTTGCTGAAGGCTAGAGTCCGTGCGGCAAGTTCGTCGAGCGTGGGATAGCCCAGGTTCCAGTTGCCCCAAAGTTCGTTACCGAGTTCCCAGAGCAGCCCACTGTGCTGGTGCCAATGCCGATCTATGTAGCTGACCCAGGCCGTCGTTTCCTGAGGCGTGCCGCTGCCCAAGTTAAGTGCGAACTGTGGCTCGGCGCCAATCAGATCGCAGAAGTGCAGGAATTCATCCGTGCCGAAGGTGTTGTATTCGGGAATTCCCCACGACAGGTTCATCATGCTGACGCGTTTGTCACGCGGGCCGATTCCGTCGCGCCAGTTATAGGTCGACGTGAAGTTTCCTCCGAAGCGGACCAGTGGCGTTTCCATCGCCTTCGCCATGGCTACAACATCGGGATCGAGTCCATCGAGGGCGTCGGAAGGCATTAGCGAGAACTCGTCCACGTCGACGCGCTCGTCACCTTCCACTTCCATGGCGAAGTCGGCTGGATCGAGGCGATGCAGCTTGCCCTGCGGTACATCCAGAGTGAAGCCGTATTTCGTCCAGTCTGTCGCAGTCGCATCGATGTGTGCTGAGGCCAGCACCTCCGCGCTGTTGCGGATTCGAAGCGATACGGTTATGCCCGTGGGGCCGCTGACGTGACGCGCATAAAGGCTTCCTTTGTAGGACAGGGTGCGCTGAACCGGCAAATAGACTTCCTGCCGGATCCCGGTCGGTGTTCCAGGCAAACCCATGATTATCAGTGAGCGCCACGAATTCGCAGCGTGTCCATAGCTGATCTGATACCGATTCCCTTCGCCTTCTGTAAGCGGCTCCCACGGCAGCGGCAAGCCAAGCTCTGACGCACGCGTCAGCGCCGGATTTTGCACCACCATCTGGCGGACATGCCGAGCGTCCCACATACCTGATTCGAGGCTGGGGTTTTGCAAAAGCCCGGCCCAGAGGCCGTTGTAGGTCGAATTTCCAATCGGCTCCAGAAAGCTGCCAAAAATGGTGCGCGGAATCTCGGCTCCCACCGATTTCGCCGCGTCCACATGGATGGTTGCCACCGGCGGAATCGGCTGGTCCACCGTGATCTGCGCATGAAGCGGGAGGCAGAAGCAGGCAAGAGCAATGGGGGCAAAGAGTCTTATTTTCATTGATAGCCTCGGAGGAATACCGTTTGTGACTCGGCAAGGAGAATGATAATCCAAATTGCAACCGTTTTCATTTGGACTTCAGAGAGTTTTTTATCCCGCAGCCTCGGTCGGCACAACCCTAGTGCTGATCCTTGTTTGCTGCTGCCGCCGCATTCGCCTGATTGAGCTTAAGAAAATCCTGCACGTTCTTTGCACTGGCCTGGTCAGACTGCTCTTTCAATTCCTGATATTTCACGACGGCTTCGTGCGCCTTCGTATTGTCTCCCAGTCGGCGATAGACGTGCGACAACTCATACCAGGATCGCAGCTGGATTTCGCCGCTGAGCTGAGTTGAGCGGTTGAACTCTTGAGCGGCTTCGCTGAAGTTCCCCAGCGTCATCAGAACGCGGCCCAGGTAGTAATCAGCCTGCGTGGGGATTTGATACATCTTCACTACCTGTTCCAGAAGAGGCAGAGCGTCCTGCGGCTGCCCATTTTCAGCCTCAGAACTGGCGAGGTTATACATCGCGATCGGGTTACCGGGCGCTAGCTTCAACTGCTCTGTAAATGCCTTCACTGCGAGAGCGTTCTCATTCAGCGCGCGGTATTCCCATCCTAGTGCTTCATAGAGCGCGGCCTGTCCCGGTGCAAGCTTGATGGCGAGTTCATACTCGTTTACCGCGTGCTGATGATCATTCGCCTGCGAATCAATTACAGCATTCAGCTGATGAAGCCGCCACGAGGTGGGGTCGAGTTTGTAGATTTGCCCGTAACTTTGCTTTGCAACCGCCAAATGGGCCTGTACCCGGTAATCCTGGACGTTCTCGTCTGTTGGAGAGAGTTCGGCGGCGCGGTCGAGAGGACCAACGGCTTTCTCCGGATGTCCGGTATTGAGTTCCACAATGCCCAGCCATGTGTAGGCCTGTTCGTTCTTCGAATCCTCCTGGATTGCCAGTTGCAGATCGGCGACGGCCTCCGCGGGATGACTTGCCTGGTATTCGGCAATCCCCAGGAAAAGGTGCGCGCCTGACGAGGATGGGTCAAGCTGCAGCGATTTCCTGATGTCAGCCATTGCCGCGGCCAGTTTGCCCTCCTTGAGTTCCGCAAGTCCCACGTCTAGCCATGGGGATGCCTCATCGGGCGCCGCAATTGTGGCCCTCCGGAACGCTGCTTCCGCCGAAGCGGCATTGCCGCTGCGCATGGCTTCCGCCCCTTGCCGCATCAGAGCGCTGACCTGGCCGGAATCACCACTCTGCCCCCATGTGGTGAACGTGACTCCGAAAGCCAGCAGCAGTGGGGTCCAACGAAAGCTTCGCGACATGGCATTAGTCTAGCAACGCGCTGTTTAGAATAGATAAGAATGGCCTTTACGGAACAATATGATGTGGTTGTTGTGGGCGCGGGACACGCCGGCTGTGAAGCCGCGATGGCGTCCGCGCGCATGGGCCTGCGTACGGCCTTGTTCACGCTGAATCTTGACCTCATTGCGCAGATGTCCTGCAATCCTGCGATCGGAGGTATTGCCAAGGGCCATCTGGTGCGCGAGGTCGATGCTCTTGGCGGAATTATGGGTGAAGTTGCCGATGCCGTCGGGATACAGTTTCGGCTGCTCAACACCTCTCGCGGGCCGGCAGTGTGGTCCCCACGGGCGCAATGCGACAAGCAGCAGTATCGCGTAAAGATGCGCGAGGTGCTGGAATCCCAGACCAATCTCTTCATCAAGCAGGCGGAAGTGGTGAACGTGATTGTGGAGGAGGGACGCATCTCCGGCATTCGCTTGCGCGACGGAAGAACGATCCTCGCCGGCGCCACCGTCATCACTACTGGAACATTTTTGAACGGTCTGATCCACTGCGGTGAAGAGCGCTATCCTGCCGGTCGCAGCGGCGAACCGCCATCGATTCTGCTGGGTGAAGGCCTGAAGGCGCTGGGCCTGCGCGGTTGCCGCCTGAAGACCGGAACACCGCCGCGCCTCGATGGCCGCACCATTGAATGGAGCCGGTTTGAAGAACAGCCCGGTGACGCCGATCCTACCCCGTTTAGCTTTCGTACCAAGACGATTCCGCAGCGGCAGATCTCGTGCCATATTGCGTACACCACGCCGGAGACACTTCGGATAATCCGCGAGAATGTTTCGCGCTCCCCTATGTATTCGGGGCAGATTCAAGCCATCGGGCCGCGCTATTGCCCTTCGATCGAAGATAAGGTTGTCAAGTTTCCCGACAAGTCACAACACCAGTTCTTCCTCGAGCCTGAAGGGCTGAATACGCACGAGGTCTACGTAAACGGCATGTCCACTTCGCTACCTATGGAAGTGCAGGCGGAGATCGTGCGGTCGATTCCCGGCCTTGAAAATGCCGAGATGCTGCGCCCCGGCTACGCCATTGAGTACGACGCAATCGATCCGACAGAGCTGGACCGCTCGTTGCGGGTGAAGAAGTTCAGCGGACTCTATCTTGCGGGGCAGATCAATGGGACATCTGGTTACGAAGAAGCAGCGTGCCAGGGCTTGATGGCCGGCATCAACGCCGCACTTTCTGTGCAGACCCGTGAGCCATTCACTCTGGACCGGACAGAAGCCTATACCGGCATACTGATTGACGACCTCATCAGCAAGGGCACGAACGAACCGTACCGCATGTTCACCTCGCGAGCTGAGTTCCGGCTGCACCTTCGCATTGACAATGCCGATCGGCGCATGACGCCACATGGCCGCCGTCTTGGACTGATCGACGATGCGACATGGGCCAGCTATGAAGCACGCCAGGCGCGACATGTGGCGCTGGAAAAGGTGCTGTCTACCCGCAAGGTTAATCCCGGCAGAATTGCGTCACTGCTGCCTGACTCGTCAACCCTTGGCAATTTGCAGGGCCAGACCTACGCGCAACTGCTCAAGCGTCCGGAAGTCACGATCGAAGCGATCTATCCAGCGATTAAGGAAGAACTGGCTGGAATGCAGGATCAGGAGTTGTTTGCGGAGTGGCTGAATCCTGAAGCTGAAGCCCTGGGCGCCGTGCGCTCTGCGCAGCGGAATGAACTCAAGTCGGTCGAGACGGAGATCAAGTATTCCGGCTATTTGGACCAACAGAAGAAGTCGATTGAGAAGCTGAAGAAGGCGGAACAGCGCGCCATCCCTGAGTGGTTCGATTACAAAGCGGTCAGCGGACTCTCGCGCGAAATGCAGGAGAAACTGGCGCGTATACGTCCTTCCACCATCGGTCAGGCGAGCCGCATCCCCGGGGTTACTCCGGCGGCCTTGACCTTGGTAAATGTGTATATCGAGATTCAGGGTCGAAATCGCGAAAATGTTATTCAACAGAGATAGATAAAACGGCATAAACTCCGCTCAGCAGGCCAACGTCAATTGCTTATCCGCACGAACCATTTGTGCCCAGCGGTAGAAATGCCCGCATCTTAAAATGAAGTAAGGAATCTAACTTTGGAGCTTTGTCTTTTAATCCTGTGCGACGACTCTTTCTCCTTTTGATTCTGGCTGCTGCGGCAGCCATCGCGTACTGCGTGCTGGCTCCGTTTGGGCCGTCGTCTGAGACATTTGTTGACGTCTCCCCGGGAACCTCGACACGCCAGATTGCCGTACTGCTGAAACAGAAGGGAGTCATCCGGAGCGAGCTGGTGTTCGATGCGATGCACATGGTTAAGGGAGGAACGCTGAAAGCGGGCGAATACCGCTTCGATCAGCCCGCACACATGGCCGACGTTTATGCCCGCCTGCGGCGTGGTGACGTTTATACAGTCAGCGTCACGATCCCCGAGGGATCGAACATGTTCGATACCGCACAGCGACTGCAGGCGGCTGGGTTTGGCGCGAAAGAGGCCTTCCTGAGTTCGGCACGCTCCAATGTGAAGTTGATCGCTGACCTCGACCCAACCGCTACGAGCCTCGAAGGCTACCTTTTCCCGGAGACTTACCGCTTCTCACGCCACGTAACTCCTCTGGAGATTCAAGAGGCGATGGTGCATCAATTCCGCGAAGAGGCCGCGAAGCTTGGACTGCAGGGCGACGATCGCCGCGTTGTGACGCTGGCATCGCTGGTAGAGCGAGAGACTCCGATCCCATCAGAGCGCCCGCTGGTGGCCAGCGTGTTTGTGAACCGCATGGACAAAGGCATGCCGTTGATGACGGACCCATCGGTGATCTACGCGGCACTCCTTGAGGGTCATTATCGCGGCACTATCTACGCCTCTGACTTGCAGTCGGAATCGCCCTACAACACCTACAAGCACGCAGGGCTGCCGCCCGGACCGATCTGTTCTCCGGGTGCGGACTCACTGAGGGCCGCGATGCATCCGGCACAGACCGACTATTTATATTTTGTTGCAGCCAGCGCCGATCCTTCCGGCAAGTCGCGCTTTTCGGCGACGCTGGAAGAGCACGCGCACGACGTAGCCGCGTACCGCCGGTCGCTGCGCCAAGCGGGTTCGAGATAATAGAAGTTCCGTTTGTTTTGCAATTTTGATTGAGGGTGAGCCGGACGTATTGATGGGGAGAAGCAGAGCCAGCGCGCTTGTGTTGCTGCTGTTGTTACCGTTCACTGACGGTTGCCTGGTCCATACCCGCCGCATCAAGCAGGCCAAGATGCCTTCGGTAGTGATGACGGCGACGGCCGAGGACTTGGTGAAGGAGATCAATGACAAATGCAACGACATTCATTCGCTCAGTGCTTCCGTCATTTTCAAGGCCACGGTAGGCGGGCCGAAAAACGGTAAAGAGAAGACCTACACCTCATTCGAAGGCTTCATTCTGCTTAGGAAGCCAGAGTCGCTCCGGGTCATCGGGCTGGTTCCTGTGCTGCATACCCGGGCCTTTGACATGGCGAGCAATGGCACTACTTTCAAGCTTTGGATACCACATAAAAATGAGGTATTTGAGGGGCCGAATACGGTCACTAGAGAGTCATCGAACACGCTTGAAAATTTCCGCCCGAACATCTTTTCCGATTCGCTCCTGATCAACTGCATCCAGCCGGACGATCTGGTTACGCTAACATCCAACACCCTCACCAAAATTGATCCCAAAACGAAGCAACTGGTCGTGCAGCCTGATTACGACTTGTCTGTGCTGCAGCGCAAGCCAAATACTCAGGAACTGATCCCGGAGCGCGTGATCCACTTTAACCGGACCGACCTGCGGCCTTACGAAGAGGACATCTACGACTCCAAAGGGGCGATTCAAACGCAGGCCATTTACGGCCCGAACCAGAAATTTGGCCCGATCGAGTTTCCCGGAACCATCACCATCAAACGCCCTCTGGAGGAGTATGAGATTGTGATGACGTTCACTAAGCTGCGGACGAACCAAACCCTTCCTGACAATCAGTTTGAGCTGAAGACGCCAGCGGGAACGAAAGTAAAGGAACTGCACTGAGCCTGCTGGATGCCGTCGGCCAATCGCACTATCAATCTCAATATGTTCTTCCATGTTCTTCCGATTCTGAGCGATGCGAAGCGATGAATGGGGCCCGCCTGCTAACATAGGCACGCCATTTCAATGAGGCCCGCAATGCGAACCAACCGCTCCGTCCCTCCGTGCCATGTGATTCCAAACCTCTATTACCCCGATCCCGGCGAAGCTGCGGCGTGGCTGGGGAAGGCATTCGGGTTCACGGTGCGGCTGAGGATTGCGAATCACCGTATCCAGATGCATGCCGGCGAAGGCTGCTTCACAATCGCAGAAGGCACGGTGAAACCCAACCACTCGTGCGTTGTGCAGGTAAGGATAGAGGACGCGAAAGGACATTGCGAGCGGGCGCGAAAGGCTGGGGCAAAGATTGTCACTGAGCCAACAGACCACATGTATGGCGAGCGGCAATACGACGCAGAGGATTTCTACGGCCGCAAATGGAACTTCACCGAGAGCATTGCCGACGTAGAGCCGGAGAGCTGGGGCGGTACCTCGGTGGATTTGTAGCTTCAAAGGCCGAGCGATTCAATCGGTTCGCGTCAGATTTCTGGGAAAAAGTCGAAGAAGGCGTCGATGCTTTGGCGGAGTTGCGCCTCGATCTGCTCGCGTGAGCCTTCGAGCAGGTGCAGTGTGACGCGTGCGGTGTTTCCATTTTTGAGTTCGATGGTGCCTTCGCCCACCCCGGCCACTTCCTCGGCAGGAAGCAGACGCATTCCATAAACCAACGCCAGATTCGCCATGGGGCTATCTTATGCTGAAAAACTGTGAGTCGCGGGCCCAACAGTTACAATCAAAACGAAATCACCAACGAAGCAGATGACAGACACAATTCGCGACACCGTTATTCTGGGCTCGGGATGCGCCGGGCTCACCGCCGCCATTTATGCGGCCCGCGCCAACCTGAAACCGCTGGTTATCGAAGGGCATGAACCGGGCGGTCAGCTTTCGATTACGACACTGGTTGAGAATTTTCCCGGGTGGCCGGAGGGAATCCAAGGGCCGCAGCTGATCGAAAACATGAAGCAGCAGGCGGCGCGGTTTGGCGCGGAGTTCCGGATGGGGCACCTGGCCGCTGCGGATCTGGGCAAGCGCCCCATTGCGCTGAAAGTGGGCACGGAAACGATCCACACTCGCACGCTGATTATTGCCAGCGGAGCCTCTGCGCGCTGGCTGGGACTGCCGTCGGAACAGGCGCTGATTGGGCATGGGGTAAGCTCGTGCGCGACTTGCGACGGCTTCTTCTTCTCCGGCAAGGAGATTGCCGTGATTGGCGGCGGCGACTCCGCAATGGAGGAAGCTCTATTCTTGACGCGCTTTGCAACGAAGGTGACGCTGCTGCACCGCCGCGAGCATTTTCGCGCATCGCACATTATGCTCGAGCGCGCGATGGCGCATCCACAGATCAAATTCCGGACCAACGTCGCGGTGGAAGAGGTGCTGGGCGTGGAGCAGAAGGAAGTAACAGGCGTGCGGTTGCGCGATATTGTGACCGGCGAGAAAGAGATTCTGAACATCAGCGGGCTTTTTCTGGGCATTGGTCACGAGCCAAACGCGAAAATGTTCGCAGGGCAGATTGACCTGGACGATGACGGATATGTGAAGACCACGGATTACGTCTTTACCCGCGTGCCCGGCGTGTTTGCCTGCGGAGACGTGCAGGATCGCCGCTATCGGCAGGCCATTACCGCAGCCGGATCAGGCTGCATGGCAGCGCTGGAAGTTGAGAAGTATCTGGAAGAGCACGGACGCTGAACTGGCCGGTCAGGCTCTTGATGAGACTCGGAGCGCCCTCACACACATGCGCGCGGGCCGAAGCAGCGGATAGAGCCACCACAATGGGCGAGGAAGCATGATCCAGCTTCCATCGAGCTCGGTCCTATCGGTAAAAATTTTCCATGCCAGAGAGAGCTTCCCTGCGATTCCCTTCTTCGCCCTTAATTGAAAGGAATACCGGCTGAGGGTTTCTCCCGCTTCTCTTTTCGATTGCAGGTTGAGGACGGCGCGCTCGGCCAGCCGCGAAACGGTTTCATCGTTGCGGATCTCGGCAGTTGCTGCGTCTGGGAGTTGAGCTCCGAGCAGATCCCTGGCCAGAACCAGGCCTGCGAGCAAGCTGCGAAGCCCACGTAATCGGCTTGCGGCTTCGAGATGAGGGCGCCAATCCACTCCAGGATACTGCCGGAGAAATTCAGCAAGATCGCATATGCGGCGCAGGTCGCACCACTGATCGCCTCCACCCTGCGAAGCCAGATAAAGAGGCAGGTCCTCGGGTGCCAGCGCCAACATCTGCGACCCTGCGATCGAAACCAATTCCAGTCCGTGGGGGAAATCGCTGATCACTGGCGAGAGGGCAACAGACCTGTGCGCCATGCGCCAATGCAAGTCAATTTCGGTGCCGAAAACACTGCCTGAGAGCTTGTATTCGCCCATGTGCCTGAGGAAGCGAACCATGCGGGAGTTGTCGATTTTCCAGAGACGGGTATATCCCAACTTCTCGATCAGATCGATCGCACCGGGGACATCCGCTTCGGCCACTAACAAATCGAAGTCATTGAATTCCCGCAATCCAAAATCGCCGTAAGCCATCTGGGCGATGACGGCGCCTTTCATAACTGCTACGCGTGTGCCGGTAGAAGCGAATGCGTTGGTGATTCGCAGAAGTTCTCCGGCCATGAAGAGGCTTTTGCCCATGAGGATCTGGTGCGCCTGCTGCCATTGTTCACGAGCTGAAGCGGGAAGACCGTCCCAGCAAACTTCCCGCAGGCTGCGATAAACGAGCGGCCGCACTCCGTGCCATGTGGCTATCTCGAAATAGGCTTGCCAATCCAAGCTCTCAACGGCCAACTCGCACATGCGGGTCGCGTCGGGCTTACAGCGAGCGGAGGCTAACAGCATCGCGAACTCGGGGGTGAACGGCTCCGCCAATTTCCGGTCGGTCTCCCGCACCGCACTCTCCGAATAAGAATGGCCCATCGTCTTCGCCCTAGAGTATCGCAGTCGCTGCCGCCCCGTTTTAGGTTACTGATTAGCACCAAGGTAAGTTACTAGAGGCGCAATCCATATGCATCAAAACTGGACATGCGGGACCGACTCCTTATTGACATTGCTCGATCATGCGTTGCTATCATCAAGGTCGAAATCCCCATTTCATCTCCCCTGACGAATGGCTATCGGTGAGGAGGAGTGCAATGGGTCGGATTGGCAAGTCAGTATCCAGCGCGAAGCCTCGTGCTGCAAAAAAGCCGACTAAGAAGTATGTGAAGCCGAGAGTAACGACATTGGGCTCAGTGTCGAAGCTTACCTTAGGCGCGAACGGGAGCTTTGCGGACCTGATGGGAACTCGCCATCGTCATAGTCCCCATCGCCACGGCCACTAGCGAATCGAATCTGGATCCAAACACGGAACCATTGGAACTGAGGTCACATCAATAGCTAAGCGGCTGCGATTGTGGATCGTTGTAGAACTTGTGTCTTTGTATAATCGTCCCAGTTTGCCCGGATCCTCAGATACAAGCTTGATCATCGAAGCGTGGCTGCTCCTGTGGGGCTGCCGCATTGCTTTATGGTGTGTTACGTTTCCGCGCGTTCTGAAGCTTGCCCAATTCTGCGCTGAACCGCGTTCCACTTCAAGATATCTATCCCCCGAACAGGCCGTCCGCTGCATACATCGCGCGCTGCGCTTCACTTGGCGTGCGAGTTGTCTTACGCAGGCGCTCGCCGGATGGATCATGCTCACGCGCCACGGCACTGACAGCCGAATCAATATTGGCGTAGTTTCGCCTCAGGAACGCGCGTTCAGTGCACACGCCTGGCTCCAGGCGGACGAGCGCGTCATTCTGGGAGACACCGATCTAGCACCATTCCACGTCATCTGGACCCTTCCACCGGAGTAGAAGCCGCTATGGCGGGAATTGCAGGGATTTATTGCGCCGACGGACGACCGGCAGAAGTCGCCGAGCTAAGGCGAATGGTTGCAGCTGTTGGACATCGCGGCCCAGATGGCATCTCATACTGGAACGCCGGACCAATTGCATTCGCGCACCTTCAATTCCACAGCGCGCCGGAGTCGTTACATGAACGGCAGCCGCTCATCTTGGCTGGCGGGGAAGCCTGCCTGGTTTGGAGCGGACGCATCGATAACCGGGAGGAACTGCTCGCCGAGCTCGCCGCACAAGGCACTGTTCCGACGGATGAGACTGATCCGGGAATCGCTTCTGCGGCGTATCTGACGTGGGGCACCGACTGCGTGCAACACATAGTGGGCGACTTTGTGCTTGCTTTGTGGGACGCCAGCAGACGCAGGCTATGGTGCGCGCGGGATTACATTGGGATACGGCCCTTCTACTACTTCTGGAATGGGAAGACATTTCTCTTTGGACCGGAGATCCGCGCGCTGCTGGCTCACCCGCTGGTTTCGCTCAAGGTCAACGAAGGAATGGCAGGCGAATTCCTTGCCAACGCCATTACCAGTCGCGATGAAACGCTTTATTCCGACATCCGCCGGCTTCCTTCCGGGAGCGCACTTACCGTCGAGAGCGGCAGGCTCAGGATAGAACCGTGGTGGCGGCCCGAGCTCGGCCTCATCAATTACCGCTCAGATGACGAGTATGCCCAGCATTTCCGCCACCTTTTTGACCAGAGCATACGCAACCAGATTCGGTGCAACGGACCATGGGGAATTGAATTGAGCGGGGGACTCGATTCGTCTTCCATCGCTGTAAGCGCACGGGAGGTGCTGCGGGGCAATAGAGCGAAAGACGGCCGCATCCTGACATTTTCCGTTGCTGATCCCGACAAGCCATGGGACGAGTCAGAGGACATTGCGGCTGTTGTCGACAAGGCAGAACTCACCTCCGAAATTCTTAGACCTCTGAAAGTGGATATTGATTTTTTTCGCCAGCGCGCAAGCTACTGGCGTGATATTCCAGGAAGTCCCAATGGGGAGCCGATTACGCTACCAATGTATGAGGCGGCAAAGCAGCGAGGGGTGCGAGTTCTCCTCACAGGAATCGGCGGTGACGAGTGGCTCGACGGGAGGCCCGAATGCTACGCCGATCTGGTTGCACGGATCACGCACCCTGGAGCATTTGGCGAGTTGCTTCACCGTGCCCGATCGGATTGGAGGGAACGGAGCAACGCACGTCACTGGTCCATTTATCTCGCGCGCAGTTTGGCCTCCCTGTACGCACCCGATTGGTTTCTCTTCCGCAGGAGGAAGGGCGCTTTGACGGACCGTGGGGTTTTCTCACGAGATTTCCTCAAGCGAACGCACCTGGCTGAGCGCATGTTCGCACCGGAACCCGAATCGCGCCGTTTCGCCTCGCGAGCACAGCGAGGTCTGTTCAATCTCGTCACCAACGGATTTGAGGCACATGTCCTTGAAGCGAATGAGCGCGAAACCGCCCTTGCCGGGATCGACCTTCGGTTTCCGTTCTTCGATCGCCGGCTTGCGGAGTTCTGTCTGCGGCTTCCTGAAGAACAGCGCCAGAAAGGGACGGTCTGGAAGCGGCTGCTAAGGAATGCTATGGCCGGAAGGCTTCCTGAGCGCCTGCGCACCAAAGCATACAAGGCGGAGTTTTCTGATCTATTCAGTGGGGTCTTTTACGCACCGTCCACCCAGGAGCGGATTCGGCATCTTGCTATTCCTCGCCACGCTGATTGGTTTGAGCCTCACCGATTGCAGGAAAGAGTGGCGGCGGCTACGAAGGAACCTGGGCAGTCCAGCTCGGGCCCGTGGATTCTTTGGCGCATGCTTGCCGCTGATTTGTGGTTCGAGCAGGTGGTTAAAGCCGTGAAGGAGAATTCCAGCTAACTTATGCACAGATTGGGACCTAGATGCCCCATAATAGGACAGATCGCATTACTTTTAACTTGACACTGCGCTAAGCGAAATTGCTAAGATTAGGAATAACCTCAACCAGCTAGGAGCGCAAATGAACCCGGTCTCATCCCATTCGAATTCGCAAGGCTCGGCTCGACAGAAGCCATATGAAAAGCCTAGCGTCACAACTTTTGGCTCCGTTGCGAGGCTTACCCAAGGTCAAAACGGCACGAAGGCAGACGTCGGCCAGCACGCCAACACAAAGAAGGGCTAGCCTTCTCTAGTGCCGTCGCAGTTGGTTTTCAATGCGCTCCCCCTAGCGAAGCCGCTGCGATAATTGAGTGGTCAAAAACTAATCTATACGTGGCGGGCACTTTCATTTGAGGCCCGCCGCGTTGTTTCTGAGGCCTTTTCAATGTGCTTCGTCCTCGAGAGGCAAAGCTTTGGATCTCCCGACAGCTATCATCTCCCTGGGCGGCTAGCGGAATTCGGTAGCGTGTCGTATTTGTTGGAAGCACAGGTACGACATTGATCAGCTCTTCGTCACGCAAGAACTTCCAATATCAACTTTGGCATCATCGCATCACCAGTGACTTCGACTTGGGCGAGCTTGAGCTCGCATCCCACGATGCCGAGCGACGCATTCGGATTTGCCGTTCCTCAGAGGCGAGTTGGCCTGGACCTGAAGGTGAGCCTCTGCTGGAAGATCGCTCTGAAAGCGGCGAAGTGTGGTTTGCTACCTGGAAGGCCGGAGACAGCTACATCATTCGCTTTCCAGAATGCAGCTTTCGCATCCAGCCGCGAGCAATGCGCATTGATTGCGATCCCGCCTCCGGTGCGGCCGAATCGACCATTGCACATTTGATTCTTGATCATGCGATCCCTCGTTTGCTTTCGCTCTCGCAGGGATTTGTAGTGTTCCATGCCAGCGCGGTGCAGGTAGGCGACCGAGTGCTGGCGGTGCTGGGGCAGAGCGGGCGGGGAAAATCGACACTGGCTGCATCTTTTGCCGCGCAAGGGTATCCGCTGCTGACTGACGATTGCCTGGTCGTGCGTTGGGAAGAAGGCGCGGGGCAGTGGCTCGCTCAGCCGAGTTATCAATCCGTGAGGTTGTGGCCGGACAGCGTGGAAGCGCTCGGCATCCCGGACACCGAGCTGCGGGAGTTCGCGGGCTACTCTACGAAAAAGCGCACAGGGAGAGAAGTAGATTTCCGCTTCGCCTCCGGTGGATCGCCGCTGGCCGCGTGTTTTGTGTTGCCGCAAACGACGGCGCCAACCCACTTGGGTAAGCCGTTGCTGCGCCCGCTGACGGTAAACGATGCGTTTGTGGCACTGGCCGGTGCGGTATTTCGCGTTGACCCAGTGGATGCGGAGGTGAATCGCCGCGAGTTTGAAGTGCTCACAAGCCTGACGGACTCAGTTCGATTCTGGTCCCTCGAATACGAGCGGAAATATGATTGGCTCCCAATCGTGCAGGCGGCTATGATCAAGGCAATTCAAGACCCCGCGGAGAAGGATTAGCCCTGAATGGCTGCTTCACCTAAAGAAAAGTATTATGTTCCGGAAACCGTGCTCTCGCGGACTGTCGGCACAGACACCATTTTGCTGAATCTGGAAACCTCGACGTATCATTCGCTGAACGCCGTTGGTGGAAGATTCTGGTCTCTAATCCTTGAAGACAACGACTTTCAACGGGCCCTGGCCACACTTCAGGCCGAATACGACGTGCCATCCGCGCAGCTTGAGTCCGACTTGCGCGAATTATGCGCGGAACTCGAGGGCCTGAGCTTGTTGAAGAGATCCGCGTAAGCAGAACCAAATTTCCTCTCGGCAAATCTCCCCGCATCTGCAATGATGTTGCAGTAAACCGTTTTATTCTGGAGTGGGAATGAGGCTTATGCGGATTATCTCAGCGGCTGCAATTGCTGGTGCATTGTTGGCGGGCGGAACCCTTTTCGCCCAGGTGTCGATCACACAGCAAAACGGAGGCGTGACAGTCAAAACTCCCACGGATGTTCTGCACCTCACTGTCTGCAGCCCGACGGAGGTGCACGTGGTGGCCAGCCCTGATGGGTCCGCAGCGGACGCCACTCCTAAACAGCCGTGGCTCACCCAGCAATGCAGTCCGGCAAAGTTCGCTCTGACAATGCCGCGTACCACGAAGCCGCAGTCGGAGAACGATAAGCTCTGGAACGCAGCCGCCGCGATCGTCGACACGGGAGCGTTGAAGATACGCATCACTCTGGCGTGGGGCAACCTTGAATTTCAGGATGAGCAGGGGCACACACTCTTGCAGGAATTTCAGGACGCTCCGCGTCGGTATTCCAAGACCGTTGTAAATGGTGAAGACCTGTACGACGTGGAAGACCAGTTCTACCCGCAAGTACGTGAGGCTCTGTATGGATTAGGACAGCACCAGAACGGCGTATTCAACTATCGCGGAACAGTGCTGGAACTCGCGCAGGCCAATACCGATGTCACGATTCCGCTGATGCTTTCCACGAATGGCTATGGGCTTTTCTGGAACACGGGGGCGCTGTCGTATTTTGACAATCGCTTCCCTTCAGAGATTCGCCTTCGGTCGAATGCATCGCATGCGATTGATTACTACTTTCTCTATGGGCCGGGCTTTGACCAGATTATTCATCAGTACCGCGATATGACCGGCCATGCACCAATGTATGGTGAGTGGGCCTACGGCTTCTGGCAGTCGAAGGACCGCTATAAGAGCGACGCCGAACTGTTGAACATTGCCGCGGAATATCGCGCGGCCCACGTTCCGCTCGACAACATTGTGCAGGACTGGTACTGGTGGGTGCACCAGGGCGATCCCGACTTTCGTCCCGATGCTTATCCGGATGTTCCCGGCACGCTGAAGAAGCTGCATGACGAACACGTCCACGCGATGATTTCGGTGTGGGCGACTTTCGATCCGTTGTCGAAAAACTTCCAACAGATGAAGTCGCTCGGATACATCATTCCCGGTACCACCACCTACGACGCAACCAATCCGAAAGCGGGAGACCTCTACTGGAACAATCTGGTCGGCAAGCTGTTCTCGCAGGGATGGGATGGCTTCTGGCTCGATAGCTCGGAGCCGGAGGTCGCTTACAAACACGGCGGCGAGAGCAATGCCGAGCTATACAGCAAGCAACTGCACATCGGGAATGGTGCGCTCTACACGAATGTGTTTCCGCTGTTCCACACTGGGAATGTCTACCGGCATTGGCGGGCCGCGACGGACCAGAAGCGTGTGTTCATCCTCACGCGCTCGGGCTTTGCCGGAGACCAGCGTTACGCCGCGACTACTTGGTCGGGCGATGTGTACAGCACATGGCAGTCGTTTTCGCGGCAGGTTCCGGCGGGGCTGAATTTCGCGCTGTCGGGCATGCCCTACTGGACAACGGACATCGCAGGTTATGGACCACCGTATGCGCGCGACACGCATGATCCCGCGTATCAGGAGCTATACGCGCGCTGGTACGAGTTTGGAGTGTTCTGCCCCATCTTCCGCACACATGGGCATCGCGCAAATAGCGAGAACGAGGTCTTCAGCTACGGGCCGGTCGAACCCATTCTGGTGAACTACGACAAGCTGCGCTACCGTTTGCTGCCGTACATTTACTCGCTCGCCTGGAAAGTGACGAGCCAGGATGCGACCGTCATGCGTCCGCTGGTGATGGATTGGCGCACTGATCCAAAGGTTTGGAATATCGGCAACGAATATATGTTTGGGCCGGCAATTCTGGTGAGTCCGGTGACGGAGCAGGGTGTCGCCGATCGCTATGTGTATCTGCCTCCCGCGCCACGCTGGTATGACTTCTGGACTGGCAAATCGCTAAGCGGCGATCGGCGAATCGATGCGTCTGCTCCACTCGACCGGATTCCGCTGTATGTGAAAGCGGGATCGATTATCCCCATGGGGCCCGAGGTGGAGTATGCGCGCCAAAAGCCGGATGCGCCGATTGAGCTGCGCGTGTATACCGGAGCGGAGGCACACTTCGATCTCTACGAGGATCAGGGCGACACCTACAACTACGAGAAAGGCGCGCGCGCGACCATTCCCATCGACTGGAATGACGCGTCCCACACGCTAACGATCGGCGCTCGCGAGGGAAGCTATCCGGGAATGCCCTCGCGGCGTACCTTCGACGTTGTGTTTGTGGGCGAAGGCCACGGAGCAGGGGGTGAGGTCACATCGAATGCGGATCGATCGGTGAGTTACAACGGAACGGCAGTTACGGTCTCCGCGCCGTAATTTCGCCAGCAAGCTGTCCCATTTTGATACAGCACGGAGCGGCCCTCCCGTTCCGGGCAAAGCGTGTTTGAATTCCCTCAGAAATTTAGGAAACACTCGCGCGCGCATGGCGGAATAGACACAGGTTCACCTGGGGTCTCTCCATGACGCGCACTTTTCACCGTATCTCGCTCGCTACCGCTCTTGCCTGCATCTTCTCCGCTGTATTTGCGTATGCCGGAGGACCGCGCTACGTTGCGGGCACGGCTTACTTTGCTCCCAGCGCTGTTGGTAAGCCCGTGGTATGGGCGAATGGGCAGGTCAGCTACTACACTGATCTCGGCGACTTGAGCGCATCGGTGAACCAGGCCCAAGCGAATGCTATGGTGGCCACGGCCGCAGTCGTTTGGAACACAGTGCCCACGGCGGCGGTAAACATCAGCGCAGGTGGAAGCCTGAGCGAAGACGTGAACGGATCGAACGTAAGCTCCAGCGGCCGAAGCCTGACGATCCCAGCCGATATTCAGTCCGCCGATACCGCAAAACCGGTCGCCATTGTGTATGACGAAGACGGTTCGGTGATCAATGCCTTCTTCGGCCCCGGATCCAGCTCGGCCGCCACCTGCCAACAAGATGGCGTCTTCACCTTTGTCGACAATCTGGCGCCGTCGGGAAATATTGTTCACGCACTCATCCTGGTGAACGGGCTTTGCGCTACGAATGCCATGCAGATCGGCGTTCTGCAATACCAACTTGTCCGCGCGTTTGGCCAGGTGCTCGGTCTCGACTGGTCGCAGACGAACGAAGAGATGTTCTCGAGCGGCGGCCCGACCGAGAATGGCCTGCAAGGATGGCCAATCATGCATCCGGTAGAGCGGATTTGTAGCGCCAGCGGCGAAAGCTGCATTCCAAACGGCACCACGTTGCGGCCGGATGACATTGGCGCGCTGAATCGGCTGTATCCGGTCACTGCGACCAACATTGCAAACTTCAGCGGCAAAGAGCTTACGGCAACTCACACCATTTCTGTCACCGGAACCATCAGCTTCCGGAACGGCCAGGGTATGCAGGGCGTAAACGTTGTGCTGCGGCCGCTGTTTCCAGGCACTACGATTCCAGATGTTCGCTACACCGTGACTGCGGTGAGTGGAGTCTACTTCCAGGGCGACGCCGGCAATATCGTGGTGGGAACAACGGACGCCAGCGGCAACCAGCTTGCGCGTTTCGGCTCAGACGATACGGCGGTGGAAGGTTACTTCGACCTGAGCGGCATCCCAATTCCGCCCGGCGAAACGGTAGACACCTGGCAGCTAAGCTTTGAGCCAATCAATCCGCTGTACATCGGACCAGATTCCGTCGGCCCATACGCAACCGGCCAGGTCACGCCATCGGGAACGCTGCCCACCATCTCCATTCCAGGACTTACCTCCGGATCCGGTGTGGTTGAAAATGTCTCCATCGGCGACTCGGCTGGAAATATGCTGACCGGGGACGACGGAGTGATTTCCGCTCCCGTCACTGTCCCGCCCGGCGGCGAATGGACGGCTCGTCTTGCGGGATATGGCCACACAAGCTGGCTTCAGCTTTGGGCCAAGGCAAACCGGGAATTCACCGTTGAGGCCGAGGCGCTCGACGACTCCGGCGAGCCAACCTTGAACAAGGCGCAGCTTGTGCTGGGCGCATGGAACGGAACCAATACGATGTCGGCCGCTCCCGTGACTTACACCCCTAAGCCCTTCAACGGAGCGGTGGCCGGTCTTACAAAGTTGCCGGTAATCACGCTAGCGGACAGTGAAATACGCATAGGCGTGGCCGATATGCGCGGAGATGGGCGCCCTGACTACCTGTACCGCGGGCGCGTGCTTTATGCCGACAGCGTGAAGCCGGCCATATTGCCCGCGAGTGGCGGACCTATCGCAATTACCGGCATCGGCTTTCGGCCCAACTCCACCGTGACGGTCAATGGAGTGAGCGCGCAGGTCACCAGTGTTTCTCCCACGCAGATCACGGCGATCGCACCGCCTTCAGCAGGCACTACCGGCACTGTCCCAGTGCAGGTTGAAGACCCGCAGACGCTCGGCATCGCCCTGATTGCTGACGGCGTGAGCTATGGCTCGCAGGACGACAACAGCATCAGCATTGTGACGGCGCCTTCCGGGGCAGTTGCTCCAGGCGCACCGTTCCCCTTCACCGTCGCCGTAGGCAATGGGAGCGCACCAGCCGCTGGAGCCACTGTAACCTTCGCAGTCGCGCAGGGCAGTGCCACTCTCGCATGCGGACAGCCTTCCTGCTCCGTAGTCACAGCGGCCAACGGCTCGGCCACGCTCGCCGTTGCGGCGAACTCCTCAACGCCGACTTCGGTCACGGCAACGCTTGCCAATGGCGCCAGCGTTGCCGCTACGTTCACCGGTCAGTCGGGAGCCAAACAAGGAATCAGCCCATTAACTCCCAACCTGTACCTCTCAGCCGGAGCCACCGCACAGTGGACTGCACAAGGGCTCGTCTTGAAAAACGGCGCGCCAGCAGCCGACGCTGTTGTTACCTGGACTTCGGCGAGAAGCGGAGTGACGGCGCCCACGACCGCCAGTCTGAGCGCAAGCAATGGGATTGTCACGCAGCAGATTGCTGCGGGCCCTCTCAGCCCAGGAACTGTTGTACCGGTAAGCGCCTGCCTGGTTTCCAACGGAAGCTGCGCCCAGTTCAACGTGATTTCGATTCCGGCAGCGGCTTTGCAGATCACGCCGATCGCTGGCGTCGCGCAGGATATTGCGGCTGGGCAATCGTTCACGCCGGTTACGCTGGAGGTCACCGATGCGATGGGTGATCCAGTGGCGGGTGCGGCGGTCATCTTTTACGAGACACTCGATGCCTGGACACCGGCCTGCTCGTCACAAGCGGTTTGCCCGCCGGCGCCGATGATTCAGCAGCAAACGGTACAGATGGTATCCGGTTCTGACGGGACAGTGGTACTCAATCCTCTTTCCGACTCCGGACAGCCGGTGCGTCTGTATGTAACGGCGGTGACTGGGATTTCCGGGCTGCTGAGTTTCGAGTTGCAGCAGTTTCCGTAGAGCCGTGCTGTTCCCAATTCGGAACTGAAATCAGATGAAGAATGTGCCAGATTGCGCCGATATCCCTATTCGGAAGAATCGGCAAGGATTCGTTGACCGGCGCCGTAAGATTCCACTCGGAGGTTCGTCATAGCGAAGATTCGGATGCAACTTGGAGACCTGCTGGTTCGCGGCGGCCTGGTCACTGCGGAGCAGGTGTCGGTGGCTCTCGCCATTCAGGCAGATGCAGGGGGCAGGCTCGGAGACCATCTGGTGACGATTGGAGCGGTCACGCAGAAGGCCCTGGATGCCTTCCTCTATCGCATGCCGATGGAGCCTGAAGACCTTGCGGCCACCGGCGTGGATGAGGCTGAACTACTAACGTTGCTGATGAAGCTGATCTACTCCGGGCGGCTGGAGTCGGTCCGGCAATTTGTGGAGGCCATCAAGCTGCCGTACCACATTGTGGTGGAGCTGGTGAAGATGGCGGTGGATCGCCAGTTGCTCCGCGCGCTTGGGGCGCGCGACACGGGGAATCTCGCCGATCTGAGCTATGCATTCACGGAACAGGGTCGGCACTGGACGCTTGATGCCCTGCACCAGGGGCGATACGCAGGACCGGCTCCGGTCACTTTGGAGGAGTTTACCGATCGTGTGAGCCTGCAGAAGGTCACGAACGAGATTGTGAGCTATGAGCGAATTCGCGATGCGATCAGCGACCTGACATTCGACGACAGCATCCTCGAGCAGGCTGGGCCAGCGCTGAATTCGGGACGGGCCATACTTCTGTACGGGCCTCCGGGAAATGGCAAGACCTCTGTCGCGATGAGGTTGACCAGCGTCTTCGACGACGTGATCTATATCCCTTATGCGGTCACGGTGGAGGGACAGATCATCCGCGTGTTTGACCCCAGCGTGCATACCCGGTTGAAGTCGGCGCCGGTGAGAGATGAGGGTGAGTTTTCATTCGTGCGCCAGCAGGAGTGCGATGCACGGTGGGTGCCTTGCAAGCGGCCATTCATCATCGCCGGCGGCGAACTGACGCTGGAGATGCTGGACCTGCAATACAATCCGGTGGCCAACTTCTATGAAGCGCCGCTGCATGTGAAGGCGCTGGGCGGCTGCTTCATCATCGACGACTTTGGGCGCCAGCTTGTCAGTCCGACGAACTTGCTGAACCGGTGGATTGTTCCACTTGAGAGCCGCATCGATTTCCTGAAGCTGCATACCGGCAAGAGCTTCAGCATTCCCTTTGAGGAGCTTGTGATCTTCTCGACCAATCTTGATCCCGAAGATCTGATGGATCCGGCGTTCCTGCGGCGCCTGCCTTACAAGATCGAAGTTGGAGCGCCCCGGCTGGAGCTTTACCACGAGATCTTCCGGAAGGAATGCGGGAAGCATGGGATGGAGCTTTCGGACAAGATCTTCAACCTGATCGTGCACAAGATCACGCGGGAAAAGGGGCTGGAACTGGGCGCGTACCACCCCAAGTTCATTACCGACCAAGTGGTGGCGACGTGCCGGTTCATGAGACAGTCGCCGCACTTTGAGCCGCGGTTCATTGATTACGCGATCGACAATCTGCGGGTGAAGCAGAAGTCGGTCGCCATGCCGGTGCTTGTGGAGGCGGGCTGAGAAGGCGGCATCAGTGATGTTTGGGGTGGGTCGTGAACTTCTGGAAGACGAACTCCTGAGCGAGGCTTTCGGCTACGCGTCCGGCAGCGGCGAGAAGGGCGTTTTCGAAGACGATGGAGGCGCCGCGATTGCTGGGCGGGTAATAGAGGTTCGAGAGGGCGCCTGAAGCGAGATCGCCGCCGACGCCGGAGAAGTTGAACTGCCAGTTCCCGTTGTCTCCTTTGCAGAGCACAGAGTAGGCGGCGGCGTGGCGCATGCGCGAGGCAATAGAGCCGGTTCCCTGGAAGTAGTAGCGCGGATCCTGATGCAGCAGGGAGGGCAGAATTGCTCCGCCAATCATGACGCTGGTTGCACCGTCGGCGTAGCCTGCCCCGAAGCGTTGCATGTATCCGACGGCTCCCTGCTGATAGTCGGGAGTATCACCGGCCTGGTCGAATCCGGCGAAGAGCGCGGTGCTGGCAAAGGTTACTGGATCGATGAGCGACCTGAGAGCCAACTGGTACTTGAGCCTGGTGGTGAGCGGCACGGGGTTCTGGCTGTAGGTCACGTAGAAGTTGGGGAAGACGCCGAGGACGCGCTGCTTCTCCTCAACGTGGACCTCCTGCGTGGCGATCTGCTCCTCGCTGACGGCGGTGACGGTGGTTTGCACAACGGCGATCTGGAGAGGAAGGTCGCCGAGGTCGCGCTGCTTGCCGGCTTCGAGCGTGATCTCGGGTGATGTCCAGTTGGCGAAGCCCTTTGCCGTGATGGTGAGGCGGTACGCGACGGCGGGACGGAGGTTGGTGAAGGTGAAGAATCCGTGATCGTTGGTTGCGGCGGTGGCATGATCGGCGGGCGTGGGGCCGCTGAGTTCGACCTGAGCGTTGGGAATCGCGTCATGCTGCACGTCTACGGCGGTTCCGATGATTGTGGCGCCCTGACTTTGCTGGAGCTGGGGCTGCGGAGCGGGGACTTCCTGGCCCAGGGCGAGGATGGGGGCGACACCGAGAAGGCCAAAAGAGAGAGCCCGAAAGAAAAACATGCGAGTAGTTATGAAGAGATGCTATCAGCGGTGCTGAACACTACAGGTTAGACGCGGAAACGGTACGGAAGGAGCAAAAGCGGGGGAGTTCCCTGTCTCAGTTGGGCAATCCTGACCTTCCCAGAAGGGTCATGCATCTCATGAAGTCTTCCATATCGACACGGGTCTGCTGAGCTCGCATGCGTTCTAACACGCTTCTTTCGCCGACCGCGCTGGCGTTCTGCCGCAGCGAGGCCGATTTTTCGCGGAGCGAAACGGAAGCGGCTTGCAAAGCGCGACTCTGCTCGATGACGGAGGCGATCCAGCGGAGCCATCGCTCGGGAGTCGTGAAAGGCGGGACGATCAAGTCCGGTCGCGATTCCTCATCGCAAGGTTCATAGGCATTCGAAAAGAAGATGATGGGTGTATGAATGGTGCAGCTCCGAATCAAAGACGCAGCCTCTGACCTTGTTTCCCCGCCGGATTCACTGAACAGGGTCACTGACGGACGTAAGGGCGCATGCAGAGCAGCCTTCAACTCCGGGATGAAGCAACAATGATTTACTCTGTAGCCCGCGTTCTGAAGCACCAGTACCCGACTGCAATCGTCAACCCCGAAATGAATTACACCTGTGGCCAAATCCCTAACCCTCTTGCGGCCCGAATATATAACGAAAAGTAGGATGCGGCTTGAGGCTATGGCGGACAAGCCACGTTCTTTGTGGATGGGATGAAAGAGAGACTCGAGACGCAGCGCGTTGCTACGAGACGACTTGCGCGTTGGCTTGTTCTCTTGCTTGTTTTCTGGCGTTGAATTCGGCCATGCGTTGGATGATGCGGTCGCGGAGTTCGTAGGTGTATGCGACTGAGGGCGGCTTGTGGGTCATTCCTACGAAGAGGGTCTTGTCCTTGAGCGCCTCGTAGCGGTCTTCGGTTGGTTCCTGATCTTCTGGAGCAGTGGTGGTGCTTGCATCGTTAAGTGCAGGTCCTTCGACTTCGTTCGCTTCCCACCCCACGGACGAAGACCTGTCCGCGGGGACCCCGGCTGCGCTCTCTTCGGTCGGGATGACATCAGTGGTGGCTTGTCCCCCACTCAAGCT
>DASZAG010000031.1:0-3997 GCA_035945555.1 Acidobacteriaceae bacterium | reverse complement strand
TCGCCATTGCGGCGTTCGTCGGAGCCACGCGCCTGATTGACAATGCCCTGCTGCCAGCAGCCCACTCCGATTTATCCTGAATCAGTCTGGATCGCACATCCGCGACCAACGGGAGCGCCATAATTGATACCCAGAATGGCGCCGAAGGCGCGTGTGCCTGGACGGCCAGTCCATGCCGGAATTGCCTGAAGTCGAAACCGTTGCCAATGGGGTGCACACTCGCGTGCATGGGCAGAGCATTGTCTCGGTCTGGCTGAGCCGATATAAGGAGCCGTTCAAAACTTCGCGTGCGGAGATGGCCGACGCTCTCCCCGGTCTTCGGATCGAGCGCGTGCGCCGCGAAGGCAAGCACATCGTGTTCGACCTGAAGGCGGACATGTCAGCTGCCCAGTGGGTGGTGCATCTGGGCATGACGGGGCGGCTTCTCGTCACCCCTGCTGACCTGCCGCGCCCCAAACACACCCATGCCGTTCTCGCACTCAGCGGTGGCCGCGAGCTTCGCTTCGTGGATCCACGGCGCTTCGGCCGTCTCGCCTTTTATCGACGCGATAAAGAGAGTGGCGGCTTCCGGGGTCCCGGCCACGAACCCCTCACGATCTCAGCGGAAGATTTCATCGACCTCTTTCGCGGTCGCCAACTGTCCATCAAAGCTGCTCTCCTCAATCAGTCGCTCCTGCACGGTGTAGGCAATATCTATGCAGACGAAAGCCTCTTCCGCGCAGGTATCAGGCCTACGCATGCAGCCGGTCGGCTTAGCCGCACACGTCTGCTTCGCCTCCATGCAGCCATACAGGAGATCCTTCAAAAAGCAATCGCGCTCGGCGGTTCCTCTGTCTCTGATTATGTCGACGCGGAGGGCCAGGCCGGCTTCTTCCAGCTTGAGCATCGGGTATATATGCGCACGGATCAGCCCTGCCTCGTCTGCGGCAAACCAATTCATCGAATCCTTCTGGCAGGGCGCGGGACACATTTCTGTTTGCACTGTCAGCGGTGAAGTTTCTCGAAGCGAAGTATGATTTTGTGAAGCAGCCGTTCTGCCCGACTCCCAAAATCAGGATTTTTCCTGCCAACAAATCCGACAAGTCATTGATTCTACAAGGTGGCGTCAACGGCACGATGATTGCTTATACATGAGCAGCCAGCGACGTATAGGCTCTCGATAGAAAGAGCCATGCGAAAGAGTTCCGAGCCGCCGAGAGCAGCAATCCCATTGAGATGCGCCCGCGGCCGGAGCGAGCATTAAGTCCTTAGGCTATCGGCTGAGGGCATTTTCAGGGAGGCCAGTGACTGGCCATTCGCAAAGAGCCACCGTATAACGGTGGCTCTTGCACTTTGAGTCCGAAGTCTGCCAGGGGTTGTCAGCTTGCAGCCTTTCGAGTATTATCAAGTCAGCCTATCGAGCGGCTGATGCCTTTTGGGAAAAATAGGGCTCGCCGCGATTCTCGACAGTCAAACAGGTTTCAATTGACGCGCCTTATCCCGGTGGATGCCGGTGAAGGCAGGAAAAAGCTGAACCCGTAGTTACTTGAATGATGTTCTTTTTAGGGTTTCAACGCGTTTGTCTCCGTTAGGATTTGTAAATTCGCCTTGCTTGACCCTTGGCCGCCAATCGGCAGTTCAGCCCGTTTTTGCGAATTGCAACCTGACCGCGGAGCTTTCTCCGGCATTACTTTCAGGAAGATGGCAGCCCTGAGCCGGAACCGCTGCCCACAAGAGCAATAGATTTACGCACAGGAAGTGCAGGCATGACAACAGAGCAGAACCAGCCCCAGGCCGCCGCGCCCGAGGCACAACCTCCCCAAACGGGACAGCCCCATTCCCATCAGAGCAACGGACAAGGACAGGGTCGCAGACGCCGCAGACGCCGCAAAGGCAAGTCGGGCGGCGCTCAGGCCAATGGGCAGGCAGCCCAGCCAGGACAACAGCAGTCAAACCAGAGCAACGGCCATCAAGGCCAGAAGCAGAAGGCCCAAGGCCGCTATTACCAGAAGAACGGAAACGGCCAGCAACTGGGTAACGGCAATGGTGGCGGTCGCAGGAAGAACAAACAGAAGCGGCAGCAGGTGTTCGTTGGTCCCATGGATCACAGCTATCGCGCCGCGAACGGCAACATTGCCGACACACCGCCTTCCACCATCGAACTCCGCAACGGCAATGTCCGCGGCAACGGCTATTCCGGCGATCCACTCGCGACCTGGGAGCCGCCGCCGCCACCAGTTCGTGAAGACGCTCCGATAAACATCTACTTCTTCATCGAAGATCTGTTCTTCCTGGCCAAGATCCAGGAAACGGCCAAGAAGCTGGGCATCAAGGTCGGCTTTCTCAAGAACGAGAAGGACGATCTCGCCAAGCTAACCGACGTTCCAGAAGATGAGCGCCCTTCTCTGATCGTCTTCGATCTGAACAACGCAAATGCCAAGCCGCTCACCCTCATCCCCAAGCTGAAGACGAAACTGAAAAAGAGCACCTCCATCGTGGGTTTCCTCTCGCACCTCCAGGGCGATCTAAAAGGGAAGGCTGTCGAAGCCGGATGCGACATGGTTATGCCGCGCTCGGCCTTCTCACAAAACCTTCCCAACCTCATGCGGCGCCATGGGCTGAAGGATGAACAAGAGGAATTGGAAGCCGCGCCGGCCTACTGAACAATCCAGACACCAAACTGAACAGGCCCGCTTTTAACGGCGGGCCTGAACTTTTTCGCGCAGCTATGTACAATTGCCTGCGAACGTGTTTCTCCTTTTCTAGAGGATGATTCCCATGCGCTCACGCTCCGCACTTCTAGCTGTTGCCGTTGCTCTCGCCGTCGCTCTTCCTCTCACCGCGCAAACCCAGACGCCTCCCAGCGCAACATCGCACCCTCAACACGAGATGCCCCGGCCCAAGAACCTCCAAGTGCTGCCGAAGGACATCTCCGGCCCGCAACTTATCGCGACTATGCGCGGATTTACAAAAGCCCTGGGCGTCGAATGTTCCTTCTGCCATGCAATGGACCCGCAGACACACCGACCCGACTTCGCCTCCGACGCCAAACCAGACAAGACCACGGCCCGCACCATGATGCGCATGACCGAGGAAATTAACGCGAAGTATCTTTCCACTGTGCATGATCCCGACGCGGCCCCGGACCAGAAGACCGTCACCTGCGGAACTTGCCATCGCGGTCAGTCAATGCCCGCGCCGTTCAACGCTCCCGCAGCAGGGATGGAACATCACAAGGCGCCGGCCCAGTCGTAGAGATAGCTAAAACCGGGTCGTCCGCTCCATATATAGGGATAGGCAACTGCGGCGAGAATCTCGCCTTATCTCGTGCTTGACTGGGCCGCTCTCGCGCTGAGACGTGCGCCCAGGGCACCCCCGGCGGCTGCAAAAATCAGCATCAAGGCGGCCAGCACCATTGCGTTGATCAGCATGCTCGCGGCTATCCCATCGGGCGTCATCCAGAAGTGCAGGAAACCGGGCAAAACCTGCGCAGCCTGCGGGTTCGAGCGTGTCAGCTGGTCTGTGAGCTGCTTTGCAAGATCGTGGTAGCGCAGGTCGAGAGCGACGCCCTGATGCATTGCGTATCTCTGTATTAGCAGCGTTATGCCATCCGTCGCCGTTGCAATGGTAGCTGCGAATAGACCAAGAAGTGCACCAATCCTCCACCCCATGCCGCTGCTCGGCGAAATCCCGGTGCGTCTCCGGTAGAGCGAAATGACAACGATGCCTCCCGCGATCAGCCAGAGAGCAAATATCCCTTCAAGCCCAATGCGCGATGACAACAGGCCTGCCGGTATAGAGAGGATTGCGGCCGCGCGAATTGCCTCTCGCCACCGAACCGTTGTAAGGTCGCCGCGTGCGCCCATGCGCTGCGACGGAGCCATGTTCGCCTGGGCCGCAGATTCTTCAGGAGCTTCATAACGAAGCTGGGGCGCGCCGCAATGCGGACAAAATATATCCGGCTCGTGAACCGCTCCGCTGCAGCGATGGCAAACCTGCTCCATACTTTGACCCTATC
>DASZAG010000030.1:0-36870 GCA_035945555.1 Acidobacteriaceae bacterium | reverse complement strand
GCTTCAACCCAACCAACAATGACGATAGCCGGAATCCCATTCGGCCATCGCTCAACCGTGAGTTCAAGGGGCGCGTGATTGAGGGCGGCCCGAAGCAGTACTTCAACCCGGCGGCATACGTGGTTCCGGCGGACGGGACTTACGGAAATGCGGGTCGCGACTCACTTGTGGGTCCCGGGCTCGCCGAACTGGATGCATCAGTGAAGAAGCTGACGCCAGTTACCGAACGCACCACGCTGCAATTCCGCGCAGAGTTTTTCAATGTGCTGAACCACACGGACTTCGGAACGCCGAACGAGGTGGTGTACTCGGCGGCGGGAGCCACGCCGTCTCCAACGGCGGGGGTCATCACATCGACGTCATCGACTTCGCGGCAGATTCAGTTTGGAGTGAAGTTGCTGTTCTGATTCTACGAGGCGCTTCCTAGACGGTTGCTAGGGGCTTATCGAGGTTGGTGGACATGGTTGGGACGGCACCGAGCAGTGCGCGGGTGTAGGGGTGCTGTGGCCGATGAAAGATATCTGAGCAGGAAGCTTGCTCGACGATCTCACCATGACGCATGACGGCAACGCGATCAGCCACCTGCGAAACCACAGCCAAATCATGCGAGATGAAGAGCATGGTGAGGCTGAAGCGTTCGCGCAAGCTCGCAAGAAGGTCGAGGATCTGCTTCTGCACGGTCACGTCGAGCGCTGTGGTGGGCTCGTCGGCAATGAGCAGGCGCGGACGGTTCGCGATGGCCATGGCGATCATGATGCGCTGGCGCTGCCCGCCTGAAAACTGATGCGGATAGTCGCCGTAGCGGCGCGAGACGTCGGGGAGGGCGACGGCTTCCATGGCTTCGGTGGCGGCGTCTCGCACCTGGCGGCGCGAGTACTCGGTGTGGTGTGCTCGCACGGCCTCGGCCACCTGTTCGCCCACGGGCATGACAGGGTTGAGCGCCGTCATGGGCTCCTGAAAGATCATGGCGATGTCGCGCCCGCGCAGGCGACGAATCTGCTCGGGCGCGAGCGAGAGCAGTTCCACGTTATCAAAGAGAATGGATCCTTCGATGCGGGCCGAAGCGTCGAGCAGCCGCATGACGGCGAGGGAGGTTACGGATTTTCCCGAGCCGGACTCACCGACGAGGCCAAGCGTGGAGCCGGATTCAAGGCTGAGGGAGATTGCGCGCACGGCTTCGCGGCTCCCAAAGCGGACGGAAAGGCGGTCAATTTGAAGCAGTGGGGCCACGTAACTGATGCTAATGGAACGCAGGGGTTGATGCGGGGCGACGCCGCAGCGATTCGTTCGGCTTGAACGGAACCGCGGTACGCTGCCGCTATGCGCGGATGGCGCGGGATAGGCTACACTGCTCTCCGCGGGTTAAAGGATTAACAAATGGCGAGGCTGCAAATCTACCGGCTTGATCCGAGGTGTTTAGATAACGGCGCCGGGAGCGGGACTCAAGTCTCGAAGATCAGGAATTTGTTTGTTGCTGTAGCGCTTGTGCTGGCGTTGACGGCGCGCATGTCTGCGCAAGCACCTCCTAAGAGCACCTTCTTCTCGACTGCTGCCGAAGAGTCGTATTCGACTTACGAATTGCCGGGAGACGGAGACTTGTGGCCTTCCTGCTGGGCTACCGATGGAAACCTGTACGCGGCGAATGGCGATGGGATGGCGTTTGATCCGTATGAAAAGCCATTGGACTTTAACAAGCGCTACGACATGGCTGTGAGCAGGATTGAGGGGGTGCCTCCGCACCTGAGCGGGACGACAATCGCGAGGGATATCGGCACGGACTGGAGTGGGCCGAAGTACAACCGGAAGCCGACCGGGATGCTATGCATAGGCGGCGCGATTTATCTGGCCTTCCAGAATTTAGCGAAGTCGAATTTTAATGATGCTCCAGCGGCGTCGATCGCGAAGTCGGTCGACGATGGCAAGACGTGGACCTGGGATGCATCCGCGCCGATGTTCGGAGACCCGGAGAATCCGAGTAGCGCGAAAGCTCACAAGTTTACGACGATCTTCTTCCTGGACTTTGGCCGGGACTCACGCAATTCTATAGATAAGTATGTGTATGCATATGGGCTGGACAACAATTGGCGCGCGCAGCAGGCACTCTATCTGGCTCGCGTGCCGAACGATCGGATTCAAACACGATCGGCATGGGAATTTTATGCAGGTGTAGACGATCGTGGTGATCCGCGATGGGCACAGGATATTACGGGCAAGAAAGCGGTGCTAGAGGACGAAAGGCTGCCTTACGCAGACGGATCCGGGAAGCGTTGCCCCGTGAATCAGCACGTGATTGGCCAGGGTGGAGTGGTTTACGACAAGCCGCTGCAACGCTATATTTTCACGTCGTGGTCATGTGCGACGCACCAGATGTACGAGGCTCCTGAGCCGTGGGGGCCGTGGAAGCTTTTTCTATCAAAGGATTTTGGTCCGTTCTTTACGGCTCATAATTACGGGGAGTATGGGACGAACATTCCGTCGAAATTTATCAGCCAGGATGGAAAGGCCTTATATTTGCAAAGCAATTTATGGGTGCGCGCCTATACGTTTTCGCTGCGCAAGGTCTATCTGGAGCCATTCAAACCAGGGGTGCCGAGCAACGGCCCTTCGCCGAACGATCTGGCGCTGATGCCCGGGACGCGTGCACTGAGCAAGAGCACGCACTTCGGTTCTCTGTGTGGACTGAACTGCTCAGATGCATTGAGCGGAAGTGGGGCCAGCAGCGAAGACGACTTTGACGGCGAACCGAAGACCACGGACTGGTGGGGTTATGAGTGGCCAGCGCCATACAAATTCAATGAAGTGGTCTATGAGACAGGCAGTTTGTCACCCGAAGGTGGCTGGTTCGCAGGCACGCCTCGTGTGCAGATTTATCGCGATTTTCGGTGGATGGATGTCGGCGAAGTCAGCGTCAGCCCGCCATATCCAGGAAGTATGGCAGCTGGCGATCATCTGAGATATACGTTTAAATTCCCCTTCACGTGGGGCTACGGGGTGCGGATCATCGGCGTTCCGGGGGGTGGCAATCACTATACTTCGATCAGTCGGCTTGGCGTTTATTACAGCGCGGAAAACTAGATTGATGTGACTGATGCGAATTGCGCACTGGCATTTGCTTGTGGGTGGCTGCCAAGGCGATAGGATAGGCCGCTGTTACACTAGCGGCGACGAATTGGTGGAGGCAAGACCTAAAGAATGGCGACTATCGTGGAGGTCGCGAAACGAGCCGGCGTTTCAATCGCTACAGTTTCCAATGTGATTCGCGGCACGAAGCGGGTGACTCCCGGGGTGCATGCGCGCGTGCAGGCGGCAATTCGCGAGCTGGACTACTATCCCAACGAAATTGCGCGCAGCCTGAAGGTGAAACAAACCAGGATGCTGGGGATTGTGCTGCCTGACATTACGAATCCATTTTTTCCTGAGGTGATTCGCGGGGCGGAAGACAGCGCCTTTGAGCGCGGCTATTTTCTGGTGACCGCAAATACCGATGAGCAGATCGGGCGCGAGCGGCGCATTGTGTCGGCGCTTCGCTCCTATCGCGTCGATGGAATTCTGCTGGCATCGGCGCCAGGCCACGACACGACCCATATTCAAAGCGCAATCGCATCGGGACTTCCGGTGGTGTGCATTGATCGGCCGATAGGGGAGATAAAAACGGATGCTGTCCTGCTGGACAATGTTCGCGGCGGCCACGAGTGTGTGCGGCATCTGATCCAGCTCGGGCATAGAAAAATTGCGATCATTACCGGAAAGCTGGATGCGCAGATTGCGCGCGAACGTCTTGCGGGATATGAGAAAGCGCTGCATGAGGCGGATATCGCGGTCGATCCTGCGCTGGTGTTGGAAGGGGATTTTCGAGACGAGTCTGGTTATCGGCTTGGAAAGCAGTTGCTGAAGGGCAAGGCAAAAGCCTCAGCCGTTTTCGTGTGTAACGGAGTTATGACGCTTGGTTTTTTAAAAGCCCTGGAAGAAACCGGCAAGCGGTGTCCTGAAGATATTGCGCTTGCGACTTTCGACGACCTGGCCGTGGACCGGTCTTTTCATCCTCACCTGACGGCGGTGGTGCAGCCGAGCTACGAGATGGGCGCTCGGGCGGCGACGATCCTTATGGATCGAATCGAGGGCAAGCGGATGGGTGAGGCGACGACGGTGCGAATTGTGCCGACGCTGGTGATTCGCGAATCGACACGGCAATATGGGTCGCGGCGTCGAATCTGAGGCTCAGATAGGCTTCATTTGATTGGAGGTATCCAGCACCTAGTGCTGGTCCCAAAAAATCTCTTGACAAGAATGTTCCTTGGGTGATGTGATTGGCGCGTCGCAGAAGTTAAAGGTTTAACCATTTTGCGAGCCGGTTGAATTGAGCCGGGATAGACTTTGGAGGCGCAACATGAAGTACATACGATTCTGGGCCCCCATTTTGGCGAGCCTGATTCTTTTCCCTGTATTTGCCTGGTCCCAGGTGAATCTTGGCTCGATTCGCGGAGACGTTCAGGACAGCTCGCATGCGGCCGTTCCTGGAGCGCAGCTCACTTTGAAGAATGAATCCACCGGAGTATCGCAATCCGCGAAATCCAGTGCTGCGGGGGAGTACGGATTTTTGAACTTGCCGGCGGGCGCATACACGTTGTCGACCGAGGCAACGGGGTTCAGCACCGCCGTGCAAGAGCACATCGTCGTTGGCATTGGAAGCGCAGTCACAATCACGGTGAGCTTGCAGCCTGGGCAGGTGCAGCAGACTGTTACCGTTTCGGCGAATGCGGCGCAGGTCGAGACCCAGACGGCGGACATCAACACCGTTATCACTCCGGAGGAGATCAAGGATCTGCCGGTCTCGCTGAATGGCGACATGCGCAATCCGCTGAATTTCGTGGTGCTGACTCCGGGCGTGGCGGGATCGGTGCCGGGCGCAACTCCTGATTACCGCCTGAATTTCAGCGGCTCGGTGAGCTATGCCGATGAGGTTTACATCGACGGCATTCCGTTGATGAACACAAATCTTTCGGGTGACATTGGCGGAGACCATCCCCCCATGGATGCGATCAGCCAGTTCAAAGTAATTACAAGCAATCAATCCGCGCAGTATGGGCTTTCCAGCGGTATCGTCTCCTTTGGATTCAAGTCAGGAACAAATCAATTTCACGGCAGCCTGTTTGACTTCCTGCAGAACGACGCTCTGAATGCGGCCGGCTATGTGACGGACGCACTTGGGCTGAAAAAGGCGCCCCTCAAGCAGAATGAGTTTGGCGGAACGTTTGGCGGACCGGTTCGCATTCCCGGCTTGTACAACGGTCACGACAAGACATTCTTCTTCGTGGATTACACCGGCTTCAAGTACCGTCCGAGCTCGAATAACGCAACGCTGACGACGATCCCGAATGATTTTCGAAACGGCAATTTCTCGCAATTGTTAGGGCCGCAACTCATCGACTCAGCATCGGGCCAGCCAATCTATGATCCGGCCGGGCGTCCGGTTTACAGCGGTGCAATTTATGATCCGACGTCAGCTCACACTGTTATAGGCCCAGATGGGAAAAGCTATGAGATACGCGACCCGTTCCCGGGCAACATGGTTCCGACCGGATCGACAGCCCTGAGCAAGGTGTCACAGACGATCATGCAGAGTTTCCCCACGGCAACCAACAATGCCGTGGAGGACAACTTTGTGCGTCAGCAAAGCTCAAAGATTGATGAGCATCGCCTGGTCGTGAAGATTGATGAGCACATTTCCGACAAGAACTCCATCTCCGGCAGCGTATTTACGGGCGGGTACAACAGTTCGAATAATGGCGGACTGAATCTGCTGGATGCGACGCTGAACTCCGCGCCAACCGCGCAAATTCGGTTCTCGTATAACTACACACACTCGCCTACTTTGCTCAACAACCTGAATATCGGGTTCATCCGCGATACGGGAACGAACGGGCCGGTGCAGCCGGGTCCTGGATTCGGACCGCTAGGCATTTCAGGGCTTCCGCCGCTTGCCGCGGGCAGCTATTATCCCGGAATCGGAATCCCGAACCAAAACGGGATTGGAGGAGGCACGACTTCGTTTGACGCGGAGAATCGCTATATCGTCAATGACAATTTGACGATGATCCGCGGCAAGCACACCTTCACCTTCGGCGGAGAGATGCGGTATTTGCAGCGGAATGAAGGCGGAGATGGCGGCGGTGCGTTCAACTTCGCATTTCCTGAGTCGGCGCTGAACGGAACCGGGTTCGTCAATGGAAATCAGCCTGTTTCTCTGCCAGCGGCCACGGGGTCGGCGGCCTCCAGTTTCCTTTTCGGCGGGGTCGACTTTGTTAACTTCACCTATCCGGTGGAGCAGGCATACCGTTGGAAGCAGCTAGGCCTTTTTGCGCAGGATGACTGGAGGGCGACGTCGAAGCTGACGCTGAATCTCGGCATCCGCTATGACCTCCAGTACCCACGGTCCGATGCGCACGGCCATATCTCGACCATGGATCCGACGCTTGCCAATCCGGCTGCCGGAGGGCTGCCGGGTGCGTATTCGTTCTATGGTTCGGGAACAGGGCGCAATGGAAAATACCGGATCGGGAATGTCGATTACCTGGGCTTCCAGCCGCGCTTTGGCTTTGCCTACTCTCCTTTTGCGAGTGAAAGGACGGCGATCCGTGGCGGAGTGGCAGTGGTTCGCCCCATCGGCAATGACAATAGCGAAGACGCAATCTCGGGGGGGCAGTATAGCGCGGGATTCTCAGGGTTGGCGATGGCAAGCCGGCCGGGAGACGTGGTGGGTACTCCGGCATTCCAGTGGGATACATCATTTCCAGCGAGTGGAGTTGCCAGTAACTCGATAAGTCCGGGCCTGCTCGTCGGCAACGACAATCCTGCGATGATTCATCCCGATTCCGGCATACCGCCATTTCAGATGTACTGGACAACCCAGGTGCAGCAACAGGTAACCGACAGCATGGTTGTTACCCTGGGCTACGTCGGCATGCATACCTACCATCTTGGCATCTGGTCGAAGCCGAATGAAGTGAACCCGGCAATTGCGCAGCAGAAATACGGCTCAGCCGCCGCCGCCGATGGGCTTACAGTGCCGCAATTTTTACTGTTACCCATAAGCGATCCCAGGGCGCAGTCGGCTGGAGTTCTACCACCTTGGCCGGGCTTCCAGTCGATCTTCGGTCCCGGAGCGACGGTGGGGCAAGCGTCGCGTCCGTGGCCTCAGTATGGCGATGTAGACAATCCTCTGAATCCTATCGGGAGTGTCTCCTATAACGGCCTGCAGAGCAGCTTGCAGAAGCGTTTCTCCGATGGGCTGACGTTCCTGCTCTCGTACACGTTCTCGAAGACTATCGGCGATGCGGATTCCAACAATGGCGCGCTGGCTGGAGCGGAAAATGCGATCTTTGCGGGGTCGTTCTTCCAGGACTATTACAACTCCAAGGCGGAGCGATCTGTCACAAGCTCGGACGTTCCTCATGTGGTCTCGCTCAGCTATACCTACGAGCTGCCCTTCGGACAAGGCAAGAAGTTCCTGAGCCGTGGCGGCGTGGTGAATGAGGTTGCCGGCGGATGGTCGGTTTCCGGCATCCACCAGTATCAAAGCGGTCGGCCGATTCACATCGAATATGACGCTGTCGGCGCGGCCAATCCATACTTTGCCGCAGGTGACGGCTATAGCTTCCGTCCGAATATTGTTCCGGGTCAGCCTTTCAAGAACCCGGCGTATCGGAAGAGCTGCTCCGGCCCAATCCAGGCATCAGCGGGGCGTAACGCATGCCAGTTCTACATTAATCCGGCGGCGTTCACTTCACCTGCAGTGGGAACATTCGGGGATGCTCCAAACCTGATTTCAGCGCTTCGCATGCCGTCATACCTTGATGAAGATTTGTCGGTGTCGAAGAGAACGAAGATTACGGAAAAGGCGGATCTGCAATTTCAGGCAAACTTCTTCAATGCTCTTAACCGCACCATTTTTTCGGCTGGTGGAAATGCGGTAACGTTTATCCAGAATTTTGCGCCGCCAAATCTCAGTCAGGCGTCTTTGCAAAACTCAACCACTATATTTGGAATTATGGCAGCGCAGCAGAACAGCCCGAGAATCATCCAATTCGGCATGAGACTGGAGTTTTAGCCTCCATGGCCATGCTCGCAAAGCTGCTGGTGTTCGCGAGCATGGCCATTTCTTTACCGATGGGCGCTCAGGTAGTCACGCAAGATATGGCCGCACACGCGCGTCTGGCGCAGGATGCGGAGCGGCGAAATGACTTTCCAGCGGCGGTCCATGAATACCAGTTGCTGGCGAGCGCGCTGCCAAAGAGCGCCGAGGTTCAGAGCAATCTTGGAGTAGCGTTGTACTTTGATGACCAGTTGCGGCCGGCACTTGCGGCATTTCACAGGGCCATTGCATTGAATTCGGGCTTGATGGCGCCGCATCTGTTTTCGGGACTTGCGTGGTACCGGCTATCCAATCCGGATGCGGCTGTTCATGAACTGGAAAGAGCGGTGCGGATCAATTCCACGGACCCCATTGCGCACACCTGGCTCGGGTACGCATACAGCGCACAGTCGCGAGATGAGGCGGCGCTCAAGGAGTTCCAGGAGGCGAGCAAACTCGACCCAAAGAACATTGACGTTTGGTACGCGCTCGGCAACACCTGGCTACAAATTGGCAAGGAATCGACACTCAAGCTCTTGGTGCTTGCACCGAACGGCGCGCGGGTGTGGGAACTGGCCGGTGAACAGTGCCAGATGAGAGGCGACCGCAAAGCTGCGCTCATTGATTTTCAGGAAGCGGCAAAGCGGCGTCCGGATATCACGGAGTTGAACGAGAGGATAGTATCGCTAGGCGGAAGAGTTGCACCGGGGCACGTTGAAGATGCGCAGTCGCAGAAGGTAGAAGATGCGCTGTATGAGAAGGCGCATGATGCTGAACGCGAATCGGATGCTGCCTTCCAGCGAGTAGAGCAGCTTGACCCAAATTCGTATCGAGCGCACCAGATCATGGCCACCGCGTTTGCATCCGAGAAGCAGGATGCCCAGGCGATTGCCGAATACCGGGAGGTTCTGAAGCTGAAGCCCGATGTTGAGGGGATCCACGAGGCATTGGGAGAGGCCCTGGTGCGGAGTGGAAAATTGGCTGAGGGTCTGAGTGAGTTTGAGGCGGAGATGAAAGCGCAGCCATTCTCAGCAAGTGCGCATATGAATGCCGGACGAGCCCTTCTAATGCTGGGCCGAGACGATGAAGCTGGGAAAATGCTGAATGCGGCGGCTGGAATGGATCGGCCTCCGCTTGAGACGTACCTGCTGTTGGGGAAGCTGGATGTGCGTCGCAGGGAATATCGTGGCGCCGTCACAATGTTGACGCACTACACTTCGCTTGAAACGGGCAATTCAACCGCGTATTTTCTTTTGGCTATGGCGTATAGAGGTCTGGGCGAGCGAGATCAGATGGGTCGAGCGATTGCCCAATACAAGAAAACGTCAGAAGACGCGAAGGAGAGAAGCGGCGCGCAGAAAGAACTCCAGGCCGCACAGTCAGACAGCGAAGATGGAGAGCAGTCACTACAGCAAGGCTCCATGGAATGAAAACATCAAAATTAAACCTATATATAGGTTGGAAACAGAGATGGCCGGCTCAGGCGTTGGTCAGAAGGGTGAAGAGGGCCATAGAATGCAAGCTTCAGGCGCAAACAATGTGATGAAGGACGTGATCTTAGTTACGAGCGGTGACCTGCGGCAGTCGGCGAACGAGGTGTGCTGGCCTGCGCAGGTGGATCTGGAGCAGCGTTTGACCGAGCGCTTTGCGGCGGCAGGCATCACGGTGCGACGTGCTTTTCCAGTGGATGCGGCGAAGGGTCACGGGTTTATTTCCAGCCAGCGCATGGGCATGGATGTATTTGCCGGGATTGATCCTGAAGCGAGCCTGGTATTTGCGACGGCGGCCTGGCAGTACTCGCATCATGTACTGCCGGGAATGCGCAGCCATCGCGGCCCGATATTGACGGTCGCCAACTGGTCGGGACAGTGGCCGGGCCTGGTGGGCCTGCTAAACCTGAACGGATCGTTGGTGAAGGCGGGCGTGAAGTTCAGCACGCTGTGGAGCGAGCGCTTTGACGACGAGTATTTTCTGACGCGCCTGCGCGAGTGGATTCACCATGGAACGGTGACGCATGATTTGTCGCATGTCCGGCACCTGAACGCGGAGGCGCTGCCGGAAAGCGCACGCAGCACAGGTGAGAAGCTGGCGGCTGAGTTGCGAAAAAAGAAAGCGATCCTCGGCGTTTTCGATGAAGGCTGCATGGGCATGTACAACGCCATCGTGGATGACGAGTTGATGAATCCGCTTGGCATGTATAAGGAACGGCTGAGCCAGTCGGCGCTTGTAGCGCGAATGCGAATCGTGCGCGACAACGAGGCGAGTGCCGTGCGGCGATGGCTGGATGCCAAGGGCATGCGATTTGTAACCGGCGAGGACGAGAAAACTGAACTGACCGACGAGCAGATTCACCAGCAGTGCAAGATGTATATTGCGGCGATGCGAATTGCGCGCGAATTTGGATGCGACGCGATTGGCATTCAGTATCAGCAGGGGCTGAAGGATATGGTTCCGGCGTCGGATCTGGTTGAGGGGATGCTGAACAATGCCGACCGGCCGCCGGTCTACAGCGAGGCCGGCGAGGAGTTGTACGCCAAAGCTCCACTGCCGCACTTCAACGAAGTGGACGAATGCGCTGGAGTGGACGCGCTTGTTACGAACCGGTGCTGGACGAAGCTGGGGCTTGATCCGGCTACAACGTTGCACGATGTTCGCTGGGGTGAGCATTATCGCGGAAATGGCATCGACGATTTTGTTTGGGTATTGCAGATTTCTGGCGCGGCCCCGGCGAGCCACTTCATTGACGGATATCGCGGAGCGAGCAGCGAAAGGCAGCCTCCGATGTACTTCCCACTGGGTGGTGGAACGCTGAAGGGGATCGGGCGACCGGGAAAGATTGTCTGGAGCCGCGTGTTTGTTGAAGGAAACAAGCTTCAGGTAGATATGGGGCTCGGCTCCGTGGTGAAGCTGCCCGATGCAGAAACGCAAAGGCGCTGGAGCCAGACAACTCCGCAGTGGCCGATGGTGAGCGCAGTGTTTGACGGCATCTCACGCGATTCGTTTATGGCGCGGCATCGTGCCAACCACGTCAATATTGCGTATGCTCCCGATGCAAGCGAAGCAGCCCGGGCTCTGGCCGTGAAGGCCGCTATGTTCCATGCCCTCGGAGTAGAGGTCCACCTTTGTGGGGCCGTACAGTTGGGCTAAAGACCGGAGCATCTCGCTCGAACAGGTACAGGACGAATTCGGCATCGATTAAAGGCACAGGAAAGGACACTCGCATGAAACGGCTTGCTTCATGGTCACTTCTATTGGCAGCTTCCACTATGGCATTCGCCCAGTCTCCAAGCTGGCAGCCCGATTTGACGCAGCAGCAAACCTACACGCCACATCGCGCGTCCAGCACCGATCCCACAGGCGCGAATCATGATTTCCGCTCTGTTGCTCCGGGAGCCACAGAGACTGTGCTCGATGTGGATGGGCCGGGCACAATTGCGCACATCTGGTTCACGATTGCAGACAACGAACCTTACAACCTGAAGCGCATTGTGTTGCGGATGTATTGGGATGGCGAGGCGAACCCCAGTGTGGAGACGCCGATTGGCGACTTTTTTGGGCTCGGGTTGGGTGAGTACCATACCTGGCAATCGGAAATGCTGTCTGTCGGCAACGATAAATCGCTGAACTGCTTTTTCCCGATGCCCTTTGCGCATCACGCGCGCATTACCGTAACGAACGAAGGTCAGCAGCCGATTCTGGCGCTTTACTACAACATTGATTACCGCACCTATTCGCATCCGCTTGCGGCGGGAACCCTTTACTTCCATGCCGAGTATCGACAGGCTCAGCCCAATCATGGCTGGACTAACGACTGGAAAACGAATGGCGATCCGTTGGTGAATGATAAGACCAATCCTGACGGCAAAGACAATTATGTGTGGATGGAAGCCAAGGGGCATGGCCAGTATGTGGGTGTGACGATGTCTGTGTTGCAAAACCAGGACATGTGGTGGGGCGAGGGCGATGATATGTTCTTCATCGACGGAGCTAAGACGCCGGAGATTATTGGGACCGGCACGGAAGATTATTTTCTTGGTGCTTGGGATTTTGGCGGGCATCCGTTTTCGTATCAGCTTTACGGAGCGCCGGTAGTTGGCAAAGAGCTTGCGGGGAGCCGCTCCAGCGTTTATCGCTTCCATCTGGCGCAACCCATTCCGTTTCAGAAGTCGTTCAAAGCGACGATTGAGCATGGAAACGCGAACCATCGTTCAGACAACTTTTACTCAGTCGCCTATTGGTACCAAGCGGACCCGCACGAGGCGCTGCCTTCGCTGCCTCCAGTGGAGCAGAGATTGCCTGCACTACAGCCAGTGGGAGGGCCGGGGAACGCCGGTGCGAGTGTTGCCCAATAGACTGGTGCGAAACGGGGACAATGGACAGCGCGAACGCAGTGCGAGTTGAAAGGGTCGAATACGGGGGATGGCCGGATTGCTACCGAATCAGCAATGGTTCGGTGGAGCTGATTGTTACGAGTGATGTGGGCCCCCGTATTTTGCGCTACGGCTTTCCGGGAGGGCAGAATCTCTTCAAGGAATATCCGGAGCAGCTGGGCAAGAGCGGTGAGAGCACCTTCCAAGCGCGCGGCGGTCACCGTTTGTGGAAGGCTCCCGAAGACCTTGCCACGACTTGGATCGCCGATAACGAACCCGTTGTGGTGCGAGTGAAT
The DNA here is from genome assembly GCA_035945555.1 of Acidobacteriaceae bacterium. Classification (GTDB taxonomy): domain Bacteria; phylum Acidobacteriota; class Terriglobia; order Terriglobales; family Acidobacteriaceae; genus Silvibacterium. The sequence continues at coordinate 24,073 of DASZAG010000030.1, read as the reverse complement.
GAAGATGGGTTGACGGCACTGTCTCCGGTCGAAGGCGCTTCGGGCTTGCAGAAGGAGATCGAGATCAACATGGCGCAGTCGGGCAGCGGGGTGCGAATTGTGCATCGCATTAGGAACTGCTCGAAAGCTGAGATTGTGTTCGCGCCGTGGGCGCTGACGGTGATGTCCGCAGGAGGTGTTGCGATCGCCGCATTTCCGCCGCGAGGTGCGCATCCCGTTAATCTGGATCCCACCAATCCTCTGGTGATGTGGGCGTATACCGACCTCTCCGATCCGCGCTGGAGATTTACGCAGAAGTATCTAGTGCTTCGTCAGGATGCGACTCGTCCCAGCCCGCAAAAGCTTGGCTTATTCAACGAACACACCTGGGCCGCCTATCTCCTGAATGGAGAAATGTTCATCAAGCGGAGCAGGAGCGTTTCCTCGGAAACGTATGCAGATTTTGGCTGCTCACTCGAGATGTTCACAAATGACGAGTTCCTTGAGCTTGAAACGCTGGGGCCTTTGCGCCCCGTTGCGCCTGGCGAAATTGTTGAGCATGTTGAGCACTGGTCGCTGCACCGTGATGTAAACCTCAGCCAATTTCAGGATGATTCCATCGACCGCGCCGTGCTTCCGTTGGCTGAACTGGAGCAACCGTGCTGAAGAGCATCGTTCCCTGCTTTCTGCTTGCTGCGTCTACGGCCGCGCTCGGCGCAACCACACTGCGGGCTCCGAATGGCGCAATGCGGTTAGAGGTGAATCCCGGAGCATCCCCTGTTGAAGTGATTTCGATACTTGATCAGGGTAAGTGGGTCCCAGCGCTTTCTTCGGTGCAGGGCCCGACGCGAGTAGTCACGTTGGGAACGCCCGATGTACCCCACGAGTGTGCCATCAAAACTGCGGATGCGATTCCACAAGGGCTGCTGGTGCGTGGGGATTGCGGTGTCGGCACATTTGAGCAGCGTGTGATGTTAACAGCGGAGCCGGATGTGCTTGCCGTGACGATAAAGTTTCTGTCGAGCCACGACGCAGGGATCAACTCCGTGGAAGACCGCTACGACTTCGCGCCGGGGCGGCGCGCGGCGGATGATCCAAATGGTCCGGTGGATTTTATCTGGAGCCAGAACATCAAGAATGAAGCAGATGACGATATTCCCAACTGGTCATTCAAGTCACCAGTGGTGATGATGCAACAGGGCCCTGTATTTGCGGCCCTTATGCCGAAGCTACCGGAGCGACACAGTGAGCCACTGGCGCTTGATCTCAATGTCACCTCGCAGAATCTTCCGTGGCTGGGTTATGGGGCCATTCCGTCGCAACCCTATGGGCACAGCTATTTCCGGCGCGACGCGACCGGGAGCCCTAAAGAGATAAAAGTGAACACGCCGACGGGTCAGCAGAAAGTCATTGAATATCGCTACCTCATTGTCGCTTCGGCTCAGCCAGCTAAGGCGGGCTATCGGCGGGCGGTGCGCCTGCTCTGGAAGCTTCAAGGTCACGCCGAGCTTCTGCGGTCAGATGATTTGCAGCAGAATGTTCTCCGTCCCTGGCTGGTTACATTTCACGATTGGGCAAGCGATACCTGGCTGCGGTATGCGAACACGGTGTATTACGGCTTTCCCTGCGGCGACAGGCAATGCGGAACTCTGGCGAGCTTCAGAAACCCTGGAGGACACTGGGAACAAAATACAGGGCCGGATGCGTGGTTTAATCCATGGTTTGAAACGTTGCGTACTGCTTATGGTTGGTATTTGTACGGACAGCGCACGCATAACAAGGTGATCGAAGATAAGGCTGAGTCGGTGCTCAACCTTGCGTTGACCAGCCCTCGCGATGGGGGCGCATTTTCAACTATCTATCTTTTGAAGAACAAGCAGTGGATCCACTCGGATGGATGGGCTGGTTACGGAGAGGATTACCACACCTTCGGCATGTCATGGACGGGCTATTGGATGCTGAAGTGGGCAGAGGACCTGACGCCCAATCGCAAGCAGGAAATCCTGGCGTTTCTGAAGCCTTATGGAGATTTCCTCGTCAAGCATCAACTTGCCAGCGGGGTCATCCCGTCCTGGTATGACAGCGAACTACAGCCTCGCAGCGAATTTCGCGATTTCAATGCGGAAACAGCGGCGTCGGCATTGTTTCTGGCGTCGCTGGCTGAAGCCACGGGCGACCACTCCGATGTGGTCACCGCAGAAAAAGCGATGGACTTCATCACCCGCGAAGTGCTGCCAAGGCAACGCTGGTTCGACTATGAGACCTTCCTCTCCTGTGCGCGCAAGCCCTATGACTTTTATGATTCCTGGACGGCGCAATACCCGCAGAATAATCTGTCGCAAATTCAGGCGGCGGCAGCCTATTTGAAACTGTATGAGACGACGCACGATTCGCAGTACCTGTCCACGGGTAAGCGTGTGCTCGATTATTTATTGCTGACACAGCAGGTGTGGAACAATCCGGCGCTCACGCCAAAATTTGTGGGCGGATTCACTACGCAAAATACGGATGCCGAGTGGAGCGACGCGCGCGAAGCATATGGTGCCGTGCTGCTATGGCACTACTATGAGGCAACCGGAAGTCAGGAATATCTTGAGCGCGCCGTCGGAGCTGCACGCTCCACATTTGCGATTGCTCCGTGGGAAAACTGGGCGCACACGGGATATATCGACGAGTCCGGCGCACTGACTGGGTTTCACTGGGGTGCGGGCAGCGGGATGACGTCGATTGAAATGATGTATCCAACCCTCGGCGACGTGTACATTGACTTGACCCATAAAACCGGGGTGGGCTTCAATGCCTCTTCGATTCGCAACCTTAAGATCGACGGCCACGACATCTCGTTCACGCTGGATGCTGTGCCGTCCCTGCCGGTGGCTCACGTCAGATTTGCGGGAGTGGACCGGAGCGCGCGATACAGGATCACGTGGAACGGCGTTCAATCGGCGCCAATCGATGGCGATGTCCTTGCTCGTGACGGCTACGCGATTCAGTTGCGTGGGGTTGGCAACGAGAATCGTGGTGGGCCCGGAGGGATTTGAACCCCCAACCAAGGGATTATGAGTCCCCTGCTCTAACCATTGAGCTACAGGCCCGTGGTGCGATGTAAATGCAACGTCGCAAAGAAGTTAAGCGGTCACCTTTCAGAGCCTGTGTGCCGTCCGCCTTCTCTGCCAGTACGGGTTGAAGTACCGGTTGGCCTTCATCGCTAGTTCAGTTTCACACAATACCGCTGCGCCGGCCAAACCGAATCCTTCGACCTAGCCAAGACGGACTTGCAAAGTGTCCCGCGGAATTCACATTCTTCTGCCATTGAAAAGTAATGGACGCCGACGCTGGACATATTCGCCTTGCCGCTTAGGGGGATTTCATCTGGATGGCTGCTCCAGAAAAAACCATGAGCGCTTTTCGCTGCCCGCCTCGCACAGAGGGACTATAACTTCTTCCGGAGGGAAACAATGAAGTATTTTGCTCTAGCGGCGATTTTCTTTCTGTCAATTCCGCTGATCGCTCAGGAGGCTGTTCCGGAGATCCGGTTCCGGGCGCAGGCCGATTTTTTTAAGCTGCCTCCCGACATGTATTTTGGAGAAGCAGCCGGCGTCGCGGTCAATTCCAAGGGGCACATCTTTGTCTTCTCCCGTGGCAACACATCGGGACCTGCTTATGGTGCGGCGGCCGCGCAATTGCTCGAGTTCGATTCCGATGGAAAATACATCCGCGAGATTGGACATCATCTGTATGCCTGGAGTTTTGCGCACGCCGTCAAGGTAGACAAGGAGGACAACATCTGGGCGGCCGACAAGGGCTCGGATATGGTCATCAAATTCAGCCCGGAAGGTCACGTGCTGATGGTTTTCGGACGCAAGCAGGAAGCTTCCGACGAGGGCACGGGCCCGCTCCGGCATCCGAGGCCACCCCTGCCGCCGATCGATGGTGAATTTCGCCAGGTCACCGACATGGCCTGGGACTCTGCGGGTAATACGTACGTCAGCGATGGCTACATCAATTCGCGCATCGCCAAAATCGATAAGAATGGCAACTGGATCAAATCATGGGGAGAGCCGGGAACGGGTCCGGGACAGTTCAATACTCCGCACAGCATCGCCATCGACGATGCGGATAACGTATATGTGGCTGATCGGGGCAATGGCCGTATCCAAGTTTTCGACAAAGACGGCAAATACCTGCGGGAAATTCACATCAACGTACCCCATGACCACAGGATTCGCCCGTGGATGGGGAACACGCCCTCGCAGATTCCGCCGACGTCGGAGGCGCCTGCGCCGCTGAACAAGACCATGACGAACGGGTCGCCCTGGGCCATCTGCATTACACCGGGGCCGCACCAGGTACTTTACGCGGCAGATGGCTATCCGGGTCGCATTTATAAGCTCACCCTTGATGGCAAGATGCTTGGAGTGCTCGGCCGTTCGGGTCATGGCCCCGGGGAGTTTGGCTGGATTCACGAATTGGCATGCCCTTCCGAAAACGTCCTGTTCGCGGCTGAACTGCTGAACTGGCGCGTGCAGAAGCTGACTCTGGCACCTGAACAATAAATTGGCAGACAACAGAGAGGATAAGTTGGCTCGGGAATGCAAATGGCTGCCGTGATGCGTTGAAAATGACCTCAATTTCTCTCGCCGGTTCACCGCACTTAAGCGTGATCGGGCTTACAATCGGCGGGTGGTTCAGTCCAGTCTCGATCGGGAACGGAACTTGTCGAGCCATTTTAAATTCGCTGTTTTGCTGCTGAGGTCAGCGAGACCATTATCCGCTGGAGTTGCCGGAGGTTTGTCGCTGGCTGCCATCTGGATTCGATCTGGTTTTTCCGAACGATGCGTTCTCGCCGGGCTGGCGATGTTCACTGTGACGATGTTCGGCTTCGTTATTAATGACATCCTCGACTTTGAAAAGGATGCGGCAGCGGGTGTGCAAAGGCCGATTGCAACAGGCGCTATATCGAGTCAGACAGCGCTCGTGTTTGCCGGGTTCTTGCTCGTCGGCGGGTGCTGGTTATCCGCTGCGGTGGGATCCGGCGGAAGTGTGCTGACGCTCGCGGTTCTCGCACTCGTACTGTATACGCCCTCCGCCCGGCGGATGCCGTTACTCAAGGGCTTGTATGTCGCGGGCTTGTGTATGGCGCCGCTGTACTACGCTTCTGTCGTCGGCCATACGAACTTCTCGGGAGCGGCATACGTGTTGCTTGCGCTCTTCGTCCTTGGCCGGGAGATCTTGATGGATGCGCACGAAATTGCAGGCGACCGACAGGCCGGCTTGAGAACCGTAGCAGAAGCTTTGGGACCGTCTAATACCAGACGGCTCGGCGCAGCAATGATGATCGCGTCGCTGGCTTGGCTGAACTTTGTGGCTCCGGGAATCCTGGGCAAGACCTTAGCAATCCTATCCCTCGCGTCTCTCGTGTTCGTCCTTTATTGGCCAATCCGGGACGAAGAACGACGAATCGCGTTCACCCGTCTTCCCATGTTGGCCGCAGCGATTGCGCTGGTAAGCAAATGAGAAGGGACGTGATCCCGGACGATTGCGGGCAGCGTTTGGGAAGAGTCCTTGTCGGAGGAACCGATGTCCGCTTTTGAACTTTTGAAGTGGTATGCGGACTGCGTGAGCGAACGGGGCGATGTGGCCATCTTGTACCAAGCGAAGCTTTGTCTGGGTGGCCGATCGATTGACTATCAAAGCCTCTTGCTGAAGGATCGCGACTCGCCCGCTAGTATCCAGTATTCGTTGCGGCGTGGATCTCCTCTTTCCTTTGAAGATCGCCGAATCGAGTGGCAATCGCCTCAGTGGAAGGCGCGGGGAAAGTGGAGTGACCTCGGCGCAGCACATTGCGAGATGCTCTATGAATCGGATTCCGGCGCTCTCGAATGGAACTGCATTGCACCGCGAGCCGCCTCCTCAATGCAGATCGGCTCCAGCAATCCATGTCAGGGCTGGGGTTATGCCGAGCAGCTTCGTCTCTCTCTGCCGCCTTGGCGACTTCCCATTCGCCGTTTAAGGTGGGGCCGCTTTGTGAACGCAAGTGATGCGCTCGTCTGGATCGATTGGAGCGGACCTTACAACAAGCAGGTGGTGTACTTAAACGGCTCACCCATTCCCGCCGAAAGTATCAATGACGAGGAAGTCGTTCTGGCTGACGGGAAAGCTACCCTCAAGCTGGAAGACAAGCAAGTTATCCGCGATGGGAAACTAGGGGCGACAGCCCTTTCTGTATTTCCAAGGCTGAGTAACACTTTCCCCGCGGCGGTGCTCGATATCCGGGAATGCAAATGGCTGAGCAGAGCTGTGCTGAGGCGGCACGGCTGTCCCGACTCCGCGGGAATGGCGATTCACGAGGTGGTCCAGTGGCCGTGACTATGGCTGGAAAGATTCTCTACAGCGCGACGTTTCTCGCGCTCGTGCCGGCTGCACTGATCGCGTGGGCAGTATTCCTCGCACGGGTTATAACGCTGCCTGTGATTCAAGCCTCATCCCTCGGGGCATCGCTCGCTGCGATCGGAGCCTTACTGGTGGTGGTCGGCATGAGGGACCTTTGGGTTTATGGCGGAGGTCTGCCGATGAATGTCGACCCTCCAACGCAGTATGTGGCGCGTGGAACATACAGGGTACTTCCTCACCCCATCTACACGGGATTCTCTGTGCTGTGCGTAGGAGTCTCGATCCTTGCGGGCTCGGCCAGCGGGTTGTGGCTTGTGTCGCCTGTGGTGATGCTCGCCTGTGCCGCGATTGTGGTCGGGTACGAGCATCATGATTTACGAAGCAGGTTCGGCCCGATCGAGGGGACGGTCCTTCCACCCAGTGCAAACTCGTCGCCCTCGCTCTCCGAAAGGCTGCGCGGCTGCCTGCTGGTGGTATTCCCCTGGGCGATCTTGTGTATTGCTGCCAGATTTCGACCTACGCCGTATCGGTCATTGCTTCTTCTTGATTCAACTGCTCTGGTGCTATTTCTGCTGGTTCCGCTCCTCGCTCCGACGCGCAGAGAACTTCGCAACTTTGCGGTACGCGGCTGGGTTGCGATGCCGATCGCGTTCGCATTGTTTCTTGCATTGCCCATGATCTTTCCCGACAGAGCATTTATCGCCCATGCATGGCTAGGTCGCCCGCAACTCGCGCCGAGTAGCCTATGGACCTTCTTCCCTACTCCTGGAGTCATCTGCATGTTTCTAGTCGCAGAGGCGTTCGCGGAAGGTTGGCGTTCTTCTCGCTGGCTCTTTCGTGGACTCGCGATTGCCATTGCCTGTGGTCTTGTGCTCACAGGCGGCCTAGGAGTAGTGAGTACGATCGCTGGCGCGATCACGGTTGTTGCAGCCTCGCAGATAGAGCCAGCCTGGAGCGTGTTGCGATGGTGCACCGAACAGCTTGCCAATTCCTGGAGAGAGTGGAGATCGGGACCTGTGCGCCTGATCAACCATGGGTTCTATGCCGGCATGGGCGGATTCCTCGGGGTATGGCTTGCCGTTGTGCTCGCTGGACCGAAGCATCTTGCCGCAATTCTGGTAGCTGCATTTAGCGCTGTTGCCGGTGCGGCGCTCTGGGCGCAGTTTGTTGAGGGCTCCCCGCAATTGCTTCGGCCGTATGGGTTCTACGGCGGTTTGCTCGGAGGCACAATCGGAGCAATGGCTGGACCGCTCTTCCACACCAGCGCCTGGATGGTGCTGGCTGCGTTCTCGGCTGTGGGAGCGTGGGCGCAAGCATTGGGAAGACTCCGCTGCCTTGTCCAGGGATGTTGCCATGGCGCTCCAGCCTCCGCCATCGTCGGCATCCGTTATGTTCATGTGCGTTCGCGAGTCTGCCGATTGACGTCGTGGGCAGGCCTGCCAATCCACCCGACACCTCTCTATTCAATCCTGTGGAACGGTCTAGTCGGTCTACTCCTGATCCGACTGTGGGGCCTGCACGCAGCACTTTCGTTGATTATCGGACTCTACTTCATCCTTACCGGCATAGGGCGCTTCGCGGAAGAGGCGTGGCGAGGCGAGCCGCAGACGCCTGTTCTCGCGGGCCTCCGGCTCTATCAATGGGCGGCCATCGGCAGCGTCATTCTCGGGGTAGTGTTTAGCCTTACTGGAAGCGGAACGCCTGCGCCCTCTCCCCAGTTCCGCTGGAGCGTCGTTCTTCCGGCGGCTGGTTTTGGCCTGGCGGTGACGTGTGCGATGGGCATAGATTTTCCCGACTCTGACCGCAAATTTTCGCGTCTTGCCTGATGTTCCCGGGTGACGGGACAACTCTCATAAGCCGGTTTCAGGCTGTTTACAAACTGAGCACGATTGACGGTCAACGCATCATAGGCCACCATAGGAGCACCATGACGTTCGAACGGACGCAAGTCGGGGACAAGATCGTGCTTCATGCCGGCGGCCGCCTGGATGCCGAGAATGCAGTGCAGTTTGAACGGCAGTGCGAATCGTGCATTGCAGATGGTTGTACGATGCTAATCGTCGATCTGGCCGATCTGGCATACGTCAGTAGCATGGGTCTTCGTTCTGTGGTCGTAATGGCCAAGAAGTTACGCGATAAGGGCGGAGATCTCCGGCTCTGCCGCATGACTGGGCTGGTCCGGCAGGTATTCGAAATAACAAGGCTCAATCAGATTTTCCCCCCACACGATTCAGTTGAGTCCGCACTCACAGAGGGCTAAGCGAGAAACGTGTCGGGAACTCCTCAATCGTTGACACTGGTCGCAAAGGCTGAGTCGATAGGCCCTGCTACGGAGTTTCTAATAAAGGGGGCACGGGTAGCGAACCTGCCGGAATCTCGAATGGGTGAGCTGGAGCTCATGATCGACGAGATCCTCACGAACATTGCGCGTTATTCCTATCCCGAAAATGATCGGGGCGTAGTAACCGTCTCCTATTGGGTTCTCGGGCCAGGGGAGCTGACAGTCGAGGTCGGCGATCGAGGTATCGAGTTCAATCCACTGACAGTTAGTCCGCCAGACCTGACGCTCGACTTGGAACATCGGCCAATCGGAGGACTGGGCATCTTTCTGCTGAGGTCGTTCGCCAAGTCTCTTGAATATCGCCGCGAACAAGGCTGGAACCGCCTGACATTCGCCATTTCGGCAAACCGTGATTCACATCCTTATGATGTATAGCGGCGACCCATTCCGGTTAGCGCTGGCCTTGGTGCCGGTGCTGGTGTTTCTCGCAGCTCTCCGAGCATTGGACAGCTACAAATTAGTCTCCTGGCGCATGGTTATTGCAGCAGTCGCCGCGGGCGCTCTGGCAGCGTTGTTGTGCTTCGGCATCAATACTGTCGTCTTTCAGCGATTCCCTGCAAGTCAGGATCAGTACGCCAGATTTGGCGCCCCAGTAGTAGAAGAACTAATCAAGGCCGTGTACTGGATTTTTCTGATTGCAACAGCGAGAGTAGCGTTCATGGCCGATTCCGCCGTATGCGGATTCGCTGTCGGCGCGGGATTCGCGTTAGTCGAGAACATCTCTTACCTTCACCTCCTGGCGGGTCAGGGTGCCGGAATTTTGGTCCTAAGGGGGTTTGGCACAGCCGTAATGCACGGTGGTGTGGCAGCGCTAGGGGCGACGATTTCTGTTTATTTGCTGGAGAGCCGGCAGTGGCGCGGCGCGCTTCTTTATGCGCCTGGCCTTCTGGCCGCCATTCTGCTTCACTCGTCATTCAATCAGAGCCTGCAGCATCCCATTGATTCAACTTTGGCGGCCGTGCTGGGCATCCCGTTGATCCTCGTCTTTGTGTTTTACCTCAGCGAACGATCTCTGCAGAGTTGGCTGGGTGGCAAGCTGGACCGTGATATCGACGTACTGAATATGATCGGATCGCAAGAATTCCAGCAGACTCGGATCGGCAACTACCTAATGTCATTGCAAGGGGCCTTCCCGCCTGAATTGCGCGGCGACATGCTGTCGCTCCTGCAGTTGACTATCGAGCTCAGCGCGCGCGCCAAGAGCGATCTCCTGCTTCGGGAAATTGGGCTGCCCATCGATCCTGACCCTGAACTTGACAGCTTGTTTTCAGAACTCAACTACCTGGAGAAGAGTATCGGGCCAACGGGAATGCTGGCGATCCGGCCCCTGCTCTCGCAGACGCCACGTGATCTTTGGGAGATGCACCGTCTTGAGCAGGGCCGCAGTAAAGCGCAGGACGGATTGCCAAACGCAAAAACTCCTGCATAATACAAGCGGAGATCAACAACTATGACTCCTCGGGGCGAAGTGACGAGCTTACTGGCCGCCTGGGGTAAAGGCGACCAAAACGCACTGAACGAACTCATGCCCCTCGTCTACAACGAGTTGCATCGCATGGCGCGGCGCGCATGGAGTTCGCACGACCAGGGCAATACTCTGCAGCCTACCGTGCTGATCCATGAGGCATATCTCAAGCTGGCGGGGGCCGAAGCCATTTCGTTTCAAAATCGCGGCCATTTTTTCGCTGTCGCCTGCACGGCCATGCGGCATATTCTGGTCAACCATGCCAAGAGCCACCTTGCTGAAAAGCGCGGCAGCGGACAAGTAAAACTGTCGATTGATGATGTCCAGCCAGCAATGCGTCAGGAGGCTGAGGAGGTGGTAGCGCTCCACCAAGCGCTGGAACGACTGCAGGCCCTGGATGCGCGCAAGAGCAGAGTTGTTGAGATGCGCTATTTCGGTGGATTGAGTATCGAAGAGACAGCCGAGGCCTTGGGAATTTCCATCATCACGGTGAATCGAGACTGGCGACTAGCGCGTACTTGGCTGGTTCGAGAAATGAATGGCGAAAAAGCATGAGCGCAGAGGCAGACTGGAAAGAAGTCGAACGTCTGTTTCATGCGACGGCCGATCTCCCGGTGGATGAGCGGCGAGTCCTGCTCGCGTCTGCGAGCGCGCCCGTCCGGGCGGAAGTTGAATCGCTTCTCGAAACGGATGACGAGGCTTCCTTTGCGGCCTCGCCTGTTCATCTCGCGGCCGACCTGCTGGACAACCAACCCAGCGCCCTTATCCCTGGTCAGCCGATCGGCAAGTACGAAGTTGAATGCCTGATCACCGTTGGTGGAATGGGTGAGGTCTATCGGGCGCGCGACGCGTCTGGAGCCCCGGTCGCGCTGAAGATCCTGCGCCGTCATCTCGTCTTGAACCCCCACGCAGTAGACCGCTTCGAGACGGAAGCCCACGCAGCATCGGCGCTGCACCACCCCAACATCGTCGCAGTTTGCGAATTCGGGGAGTCGCCTCTGGGATTGTTCCTTGCGATGGAATGGGTGGACGGGCGCACTCTTCGTGAAGTGATTAATACCGCTGCAGTGAATACCACTCAGGCTATGGATTGGGGTGGACAAGCCTCTCGCGCCTTGGCTGCGGCCCATGCCGAAGGAATTCTGCATCGCGATATTAAACCGGAGAACATCATGCTCAGCAAAGAGGGAGTATTGAAGATCCTGGATTTCGGTCTCGCGCGGCTTGCCGGCCCTGTGCGTCTGGAGGCGAATTCCACGGGCGCATCAGGAACAATATCCGGCACCCTGTCCGGCACCCTGCCATACATGTCCCCTGAATTGCTTCGCGGCGAGACGGCCACCAGCGCTTCCGATGTGTTTTCTTTGGGTGCATTGCTATACGAGTTGTTCGCCGGACGGCATCCGTTCGCAGGCGAAACGCCGCTGGACGTATTCGAGGCCATCGAATGCCGTCAGGTCGCGGCACCTTCCACGCTACGTGCCGGCATACCCTCTGAGGTCGATATGCTGATCTTACGCATGCTTGATCGCGATCTAACCGAGCGGCCTTCGGCAAACGAAGCCAGCGAAGTGTTCAGTAGAGTTTCAGCGAGAACATGAGCTCGGTTCCTGTGTGATCGGCGCGATCGTGCGCCGCCGCGAACCCAGTGGAGAATGTAGATTTGATCTGAGAAAAGAGCACGAGCCGGAAATCAATCTGCCCACCTTCGTCTACGTAGCCACGCAGCTCATCGCCGGCCGGGTTCGTACCAAGAGCCCCCGAGAATAGGGCGAGCCTCGCCCAGTTGCAGTATAGCTTCGTGGATCCCAGATCGCGGAAGCGCAACGGCGGCAAATCCCATTCGCCCAAAGTTTTTGCGAAGGCCTTCGCGCCAATCTGATCAATATGTACTCCAGGAAAGCTATCGTATTCGCGATAGCGGCTGAAGTCTCCCTTATCGATCCAGTTATTTCCGAATGCACCGAAGTAGAAGTCCGTGAACGGATCGCTCGGGTTGCCGGAGGCCCAGCCCGCCGACGGGCGGATCCAAAATGACGAGTTTCTGATGGGAAGAAGGAATCCGCGAGTGTATTCTCCCCAGACCCGGGGAAACATTTTCGGAAACGTATCGTCCGCCTGCGCGCTCACTTTCCACTGAACTCCGTTTTCGTCTTCGATTGCACCCAGAGATTTTTCCAAGTCGGAGTAGAACAGCTCCGCCGCGCCGCGCACGAATTGCGTGTGCGTTGCATTCACGTTCTGATATCCGGGCAGCCGGTCAAGCCCGGAATACCCCGCCAATGTAGTGGTAAGGTCCAGTGTTCGTTCTGAATCGTAGAGGAGGTTCTTCTTCTCTTTCCCGACCAGTCCAAATCCGCGGACCCCCACCTTTGTAGGCCCGAACAAATCGTAGAAGTCGGCTCTGTTGAAGTACGCAGAGAGCGTCCAGTCCCAGTATCTGGCGTCTATCCCGACATGGAGGCGATCCCTCAGCGCCGTTTCATCGGGAGAATACGACAGTGTGGTCGCGATATGGCTGAGCCCCAGGCTATCTCCGAAATCCATGCGAACGCCCACAGCCTTCTCATTCTCATAGCCCTGCGCGATCGGGTAGATCGACTGCAGCCTCGTCTGTCGCAGCGGCAGGTAGAGGCCCGCGTAGGTGCGTAGTCGCAGGTCGTCGATTTTGTTGCGCGAGGGCAGGTTCCACGATTTCAACTCCGGGTATTTGTCGATGACAGCCTGTCCCAAATAAGGAATCGCATTCACGTCGTTGATCACGTGAACCGGCAATTCCACCAGTCGAAAGCCCCGGGCCGAATACTCAAAGGCCGCAAGATTTCCCTCGGGAAGCGGAATCGGCCGAAAGAGTCCCGTCTCGGAGTTACTGAGAGCGTCCAGTTTCTTCGTCTTGAGGTCCAACCGGAACAGATTCGACGCGCCCGTGAGATAAGAGGACCCGAATAGATACTGGCCATCCGGAGAAAAGGTAAAACTGTCCGGCGAATTGTTCTGGAAATCGTACAGGATCTCGGGTGTCGTCTTCCCCGCCAGCAGGTCGGCCGTGCGGTAGCGGACAAGGCGTTGAGTTCCAGTCTCGTCGGTCAGCGCACCGGTGAGTTCCTTTCCATCGGGAGAAAGATCGAGATTGGAAAAATCAGAGGCATAAGGAAGTGTATAAAGCACTTTCAGTGTTTTGAAAGGCGGCGTTAAGTGCGCGATGCTCGACAGGCCGTTGTTATGTCTTACTCCCCACAACGATCCATCATTGCGGCAGTAGACAAGGTTGCCCAATCGCAGGTGGCGTCCGACGAGCTTCGTTTTGTGGGTGGCCAGGTCAAAAACCTTTAAAGATCGCAGACCGGACACGTTGTTGGTTGTAAAGAAGAGCCGGCGGCCGTCGGGATCGAAGGCGAGCGAGGTGACATCGTAAATTGCTCCGCCGCGTACATCGGTGAGATGTTCCACCCGTCCGGAGTCCAGATGAATCGCGGCAAGATACGGCATCGGGCCAGTGTGGCGGACAGCGACGTAAATCACATGGGTTTTCGCGTCGTAAAAGGACCGCGAAATGGAGCCGAGAATTTTCGGCGAGATAGGCTTCACCGCCGTGACTGGATACTGCTGGATCAATTTCAGGTTATCGTCCTGCCACTCACGCTCAAATCCATTCCAGCGATGCCACTCGTCGCGAAGAGACCTGCCATACACGCTGCGAAACTGGCTTTCAAAGTATGCGTGGCTCGAGTTCGTGCGGACCAGCCACGACGTCAGCTTGTCAGGGCCATATTGGCGGGCCAGATAGTTCATGAAGCGTGTTCCGTACAGATATGAATTCGCGCCCACCTGGAAATCGGCCGACGTCCCTTCCGATTCGAGACCGACCACGTCATACATATATTGCTTATCGCGAACCTTTGTACGGAAGACCATCTCGTCGTAACCGCCCAAGGCGCGTCCAAACCCGCCGCCCAGCCACGTTTCCATAAACACGGCCCCGCCTTCGTGGTACCAGCGCGGCGAATAAACGCGAGGGCTGCCCAGAAAACTGAACGGGATTGATATGGGATCGTCGGTATTCGGCATGATCTTTCCGACGAAAATCGTCCGGAAGAATGTGTCGCGCGGCGCCGCCTTATCGCCCATGACGATGTGCATCAACTCATGCCTGGACATCAATCCCAGTCGCTCGGAGGAAGGGAGCGATTCAAAGACGAGGTTGAACGGCTCGATACCCATCTCGATGAAGTCGGTGGGGACGGTTCCCGCGCCCCCATATCCAAAATCGTCGAAATCCTGGAGCAGAATGGTTATCTTGCCCTTCGGTTCATAGCCGAACTTCTTCGAATAAAATTGCTCGGCGTTCTCCAGCGAGCGGATCAGCAGCGGGACAAGATACTCGTGCTCGGGAGAGTAATAGATAATCCGGAAGTGTTTGGTTTCCTGCGTGTAAAGCCGCGGCTCCGCATGCGCGAAAAAGCCGCCGGCAAACATCACGCAGAGTACGAGCGCGCGAATGCCGGCGGCAATTAATCTTCGTGGAAGCCTGATCCCGCCCCCCGGTTGTTTTCGATCCATCAACAGACCCCGAGCATCAGCAACCTAAAGAGCCGGCCTCTGGAAAGGGGCCCCTTGCTCGGTGCAAAGGCGCCCCGCTCCTCGAACACGCATTACTACTGCTTTATTCCCGCCAAAATCTTCGTCTGCAGGTTCGAGTGCAGCTTCGTCTCCAGGTTCGCCTGGATTGCATCCGGGCTCATGTGAGCCAGGAACCGGTCGTTTTTTACCTGAAACACGAACTGATCGGCGCTAACACGCAAGATCTGGTTTGGCAGCAGACCAGCCTTGTAAGCGTCGCTCATGTGAGCGTACTGGGCAGCGGTCAGTCGCGAAAACTTGCCGGTGTTCAGAGCAAGCAGCTTTCCCGACTTCAATTGAAACGCGATGCTGCCATCGGTCAGCCGTGTGAACTGGCCGTTCTTCAAGTCAAGGATTTGGCCTGTCTGCTCGGCGTTCGCCTGCATGGCGACCGGCGCAGTGCCCGGAGTGACCGTCGCGTCATTTGGCTGCTCGGCACGATATACCTTGCGCTGCCCAATGGCGCCCTGTCCGTCGTGACTGGAAACGTTGGGCGGGACGATTCCAAGCGTATAGAGCAGACCACCCGCTATGACAACTACGGCACCCCCAAAGATGGCCAATCTCTTTGTGTTCATATCCATTCCTCCTCGATCCATTTCCAGGCGGCAACGTCAGGTGGATGATGGCCGCTCATAGTGGATAACAGCAACGCAATGCTTTTCGTATCATCCGGATCAAAGATTTTCCATTTTTCCGGCTCTGTTGAGTAAAACTCTCGCTGGCCGTTCAGGGCGGCGAAGGCATACCTGGAACGAAAGGGCCTAATCCGCCATCTTTTCCCGTTCAGAAACAATAGGTTAGGAGGGGCTGACGGTTTTTTGGGGGGAATCCGAACAATTATAGGTATGTCGCTGGGTAAAAAGCAAGCGAAAGCGGCCCAAGTATATCCGACGATGTATTTTTCCCAACAGCTTTTTTGATCGGCGCGACCACCATTAAAGGGGCGCAAGAGTTTTGTCTCGCTGCAGTCTGGAATGGATCGATTCCAAAGCTCGACGAGGTTGCACCGATGGGCCTCCTCCCCACCGCGCGGGTCTGTGCTCGCAATGCCCACGAGACTCGCTCGAAGGTACAATTTTCGAGACTTCGGGAGAGTCATCCTTTCATGCGTCAAGTTTGGAAGCTGGCGGCGTTGGGTATTTTGTCCTCGTCGCTCGTTGTTTGCGCCGGGGCCCAGGCTTTTTCTGGTCCTGCCTTCACTCTGCGGCAGGCGATGAGCGCACCGTTTAATTCCGACCTCACGGCGGCTCCCGAGGGCGACGCGTTCGCCTGGGTGTCGAATGCCGAAGGCAAGCGGAATATCTGGGTCGCGGTGCCGTCGAATGACGCCTCCGGATATGCGTCGCGTCAGATCACAGACTATTCGAACGATGATGGTCAGCAGATATCCAATCTGACGTGGTCGGCAGACGCGCAATCCATCTTCTATGTCCGCGGAGGCTCGTCCCAGAATCCTGAGCAGGCCGCGCCAAATCCAGCGCATTTGCCTGGAGGTGCGGAGCAGGATATTTGGGTCGTATCCGCGAGTGGTGGCGCGCCGCGCAAGGTTGGCAAGGGCAACGCGCCGAGCGTCTCGCCCAGGGGAAATGAGGTGGCGTGGTTCGCTGATGGGCAAATCTGGTATGAGAAGCCCGGCGACATTGGCTCCAAGCCGCCGCAATCGGTTCACGTATTCGGCGATTGCAGTTCGTTCGGGTGGTCGCCGGATGGCAGCGGACTTGCGTTTGTGAGTGATCGCGGCAGCCACAGCTTCATCGGAGTTTTCTCGCCCTCGAGCAGCCGCGTGAGCTACGTCGACCCCGGTGTCGACCACGACAACTTTCCCACATGGTCGCCGGATAGCAGCAGCATCGCTTTTATACGGGTGCCGTATGCCGAAGACGAGAACTTCGATCAATCGAGACGCAGCGGCCGGCCTTGGTCTATCCGGGTTGCCGACGTGAGCACCGGTGAGGGGCATGAAATATGGAAGGCTGTGGGTGGCCAGGGGAGTGTCTTTCGTGCGCTTGATTCCGAGCGGCAGCTTTTCTGGATGGCGGACGGCAATCTCATCTTCCCGTGGGAGCAGGATGGCTGGCTCCATCTCTATGCGGTCCAGACGCAGGGCGGTTCTGCGCGGTTGCTGACTCCCGGAGAGTTCGAAACTGAGAGCGCCACGCTTAGCCCCAATCGCAAATGGCTTGCTTTCTCTTCTAATCAGGGCGATTCTGAGCGGCGCCACATCTGGCGGGTTTCCGCCAGCGTCGCACCGACTGCTCTTACCAGCGGCGAGGGCATTGAAGTGTATCCGGTGGTTGCCAGTGATGATCGCACCTTGGCCGTGCTGCGCTCCGACGCCCGAGTGCCTATTCGTCCGGCGGTTGTGACAGGGCCAGATAAGATCGATGACCTTGCGCCCCAAACGATTCCCGCTGGGTTTCCCGCGGCTGAGATGGTCGTGCCGCAGCCAGTCATGTATTCAGCCACCGACGGCCTGCTTATCCACGCGGATCTATTTCTTCCGCGCGGTGGCGCGAAGTGCGACAAGCATCCGGCGGTCGTCTTTGTGCATGGAGGGTCCCAGCGAGAGATGGTCCTGGGCTGGCACTATATGGGCTATTACTCCAACGACTATGCATTGAATGAATATCTCGCCAGCCGTGGCTACGCGGTTCTCTCCATCAACTATCGAGGCGGCATTGGCTACGGACTGAATTTTCGCGAGGCTCCCCAGATTGGCGCCACAGGGGGCGCGGAACTCCGCGACGTCGAAGGTGCCGGGATGTATCTTCGCAGCCGCTGCGATGTGCAGCCTGAACACATCGGCATATGGGGTGGAAGCTGGGGTGGATATCTCACGGCGATGGCTCTGTCACGGGACTCCAGCCTATTCACTGCAGGAGTCGATCTCTCTGGCGTGCACGACTGGAATATCGATCATCCGGATAATTTTCAAATTGCAGATGACGTTGCCGATGTGAATGCCCGTTGGAAATTAGCCTGGGAGTCATCACCGCTGGCATCGGTGGATAGCTGGCATTCGCCGGTGCTGTTCATTCAGGGAGACAATGACGACGAGGTGCCGTTCCTGCAAACGGTGCGGCTTGCGGCTGCTCTTCGGCAACGACATGTGGACGTAGACACGCTGGTGTTTCCCGATGAGATGCACAGCTTTCTTCTGCATCGGACCTGGATGGCAGCCCTGTCCGCAGCCTCGGACTTCCTCGATCGGCATCTTCGTTCCGGAGTCACGCCGCCAGCACAATAGCTTCCGAGCGCGAATCATCGCACGGGGTAAATCAGCGCCGCTTGCCGTCTCTGCTCGAACGCCTTCACCGCTGCCTCCCAGCTTCCCGCAATTTCCTCCGGGTCCTCCCCGTTGGCGATCGCGTTAAGCACCTCCTGGTTGGCCAACAAGGTGTGCATCTTCTGCAGTTGAAACTGATCCTTATAGAAGCGATGCAGCGCAGACGCGATTTCTATACCCATTTCCGGAGCGTCGAGCACATTGCGATCCGTCACCAAAATTCGCACGCCGCCACATTGCTGGCCGGCATAGGGATAGGGCTTCTGCGGCGTCTCCGCGTCGGAGTAAAACCGCACTCCGGGCAGTTCCTCGCGATTCAAATAGCGTGCGACAGCCCGACCGTCGATCCATGGCGCGCCAAACCACTCGAACGGAGTGTCGGTTCCACGTCCCACCGAAACATTAGTGCCCTCAATCAGGCCGAGTCCCGGATACAGCGTTGCCTCCGCCATGTTGCGGAGGTTGGGCGAAGGATTGATCCACGTCAGTCCTGTTGAGTCATACCAGTCGCCTCGCTGCCAGCCCTTCATGGCGATTACAGTGAGTGGCGCATTTAAATGAAGCTGCTGTTCGTCGTATCGCGCCAACTCGCCCAGCGTCATGCCGTGTCGAACCGGAATCGGCATGGAATCGACATAGCTTTCGGCTCCCTCGTCGGAAACTGGCCCTTGTACGAACGCGCCACTGAGGGGATCGGGCCGGTCCAGAACCACAATCTCGGTTCCGGTTTTTGCGGCTGCTTCAAGGAAGTACCGCAGAATCGCCTCGTAAGTGTAGTAGCGCACTCCAGCATCTTGAAGGTCGATTGCCACGGCATCGAGATTGCGGAGAGTATCGAGTGATGGATGCCGCGCGGCCTCGGTGGATCCATAAAGGCTAATCACCGGCAGTCCGGTCGCCGCATCCGTTGAATTTGGAACGCCCGGCTGATCATAATTGCCGCTGATGCCGTGCTCGGGACTGAAAAGCGTAGTAAGCGTAAGGCCGGGCACTGCTGCTGCAGCGTCGTGATAGAGGACGTCAATCGTCCGGTGCCCATTTGCATCAACGCCGCTCGGGTTCGTTAGAAGCCCCATCCTTAAGTGACCGCCATGTTGGCGGGCGATAGCGGCGAGTTCCGCGAAATGGTCGCTCTCCAGCACATCAATGCCAGTTTGCACCTCAGCATTGCGGGCGGTCCGTCGACGCATTCCGCTCAGCGACTCGTTGTATCCGGTGATGCTCGCCGCGTGCAGCCCGCCATCGTTGTGAATGCCGACGGCCACTGCTGCTGCGTCGGCGATCTTCGCTCGCATATTTGTAATGCCGGTTGGCCCATTAGGGTGGACGGCATTGGTCAGCACAATGACATAAGTGTCGCTATACGGATCGATCCACAGCGACGTCCCAGTGAACCCTGTGTGTCCGAACGATCCCACCGGAAACAATGTTCCCCTATTGCTCGAAAACGGCGAATCAATATCCCAGCCGAACCCTCGCAATGCCGTCCCCGTCGCGGGCTGCTCTGGCGCGACCTCCTTCTCGAGCTCGATGCGCGAAAGCGGGAAGCGGCTTGGCCGTCCGGCCAGACGATCCAGGAGATTTTGCGCGTATATGGCAACGTCATCACCACTGCTGAAAAACCCCGCATGGCCGGCCACGCCGCCCATCCGCCGCGATGTTGGATCATGCACGATGCCACGCAGCATGACGTCAGGGCCCGTCCAATTTACGGAGCGCCCTTGCGCGGATAGCCCGTGCTCCCATTGCGTAGGCGCAATGAGGGGTCTCCATGATTCCGGGGGCAGAAAACGTGAGTGCTTCAGGCCAAGCGGGCGTATGACGTGACGCAGCGTGTACTCATCCAGCGACTCGCCTGAGACCTTCTCCACCAATGCTCCAAGCACAATGAAATTGATGTCGCTGTACTGAAACCGCACACCGGGAGGACGCAGTGGCGCAATATTGAACGCAAGCCTGTAAGCTGTGTCTTTTCCTTCCCATGGCTCCGTTAGCGGCAGATCCGGCGGCAGTCCGGAGTAATGGGTCAGGAGATTTCGAATCGTAATACCGCGCTTGCCGTTAGCAGCGAACTCCGGCAGGTATTTCGATACAGGATCATCGACATTGATTTTTCCTTCCTGGCAGAGCTGCATCACGGACGCCGTGGTCATCAGCGGCTTGGTGAGCGATGCCATATCAAAGATCGTGTCGAGCGTCATCTTCTCCCGTGCCGGCACCAGCGAGCGCATGCCAAAGGCATGGCGATACACAACCTTGCCGTCGTGCCCCACAATCACAACCGCGCCAGGAATCTTATGTTCCGCGATGGCCTGGTTCACGATGGGTTCGATCGCAGCGAATCCACTCTGCCCCCGCGCCATGCCCGCACAGGACATTACGCACAGCAGCAAAATTCCAAGGCTAAAATTCCGGCGCATTTCGAGTACTCCTTCGCAGTGAGGTTTCAGAGTCAGGAAGAAAGAGGCTTGCGGTGTATCCAACCACGCAGGTTATCAACGAACCGATGAGCACCCACCATGTCCATGCAATTTTTGGAAGCACTATCACGTGCCCCCCAATTAAATACTGCAGCGAATGCGGCTGCAGCCATAGCAGCAGGTTTACCACCACGCCTGCAATCATGCCGAGCATAGTTCCCCGCTCGGTGGCTCGGCGGGTGAGAGTGCCCAACAGAAACACTCCCAGCATTCCGCCCCAGAGCACAGAAGCGATCGATAGAGCCAAGTCAACTACGTGGCCGCCGTGACGCGACAACATCGCCAAAACGAACAGGACGACGGTCCAGCCAACTGTCATCGCTCGTGACATTGTGCCGCGCGCTTGCTCCGGCATCTCAGGATGCCCTGGAAGATAAAAGTCGACCATCGAGCTGGAGGTGAGCGAATTCAGCGACGCGCTCAAGCTCGACATTGCGGCCGCAAGAATGGCGGCGATCAACAGCCCGGCCATGCCGGCGGGCATCTCGTTCACAATAAACGCGGGAAAGATACGGTCGGCCCCAGCCACTGGAGCAATGGCGCCGTGACCGTAGTAAACCCAAAGTCCGGCACCGATGAGAAGGAATAGCGCGAACTGAATAAAGATGATGATACCGCTGGCCACGATCGCCAGCCGTGACTCAAACAGACTCTTCGCTGCGAGCAACCGCTGCACCATAAGCTGGTCGGTGCCGTGGCTGGCCATGGTCAGGAAGCATCCTCCAATCACTCCCGCCTGAAACGTATATGTCTGGGCGACTGACCACGAGAAGTGCAGCATGGTCAGCTTATGGGCCGCGCTTGCGCCAGTAATTAGGCCGCTCCATCCGCCGGGAATCTTATGGCAAATGAGCGCCAGCGCGGCGATCGCTCCCGCGACATATAGGAACAGTTGCGCCACGTCGGTCCAGATTACGGCGGCCAGTCCCCCCTCGAAGGTGTACACCAAGGTGAGCACCGTCAGAATCGCAATGGAAACCACATCGCCAGTGCCGATGGCCACGCCCACCACAATTGCAACGGCGAATACCCGCACGCCTTCGGCCGCGGCCCGCATCAGCAAAAAGAGGAAAGCTGTGCACCGGTGCAGCTTCGGTCCGAAGCGTTGACCTATGAGTTGGTAAGCGGTCAGCAGTTCTCCGCGGAAATAGCGCGGCAGAAACAGGATGCTGATGACGATGCGACCCAGAATGTAGCCGAGAGCAAGTTGTAGAAAGCCGAAGTCGCCGGTCCACGCGAGTCCCGGGACGCCTATGATGGTCAGCGTGCTGGTCTCCGCCGCCACAATCGATAGCATGATTGCCCACCAGGGCAGATTGCGGTCGGCAAGAAAGTAGGACTTCAGCGAGCGATCTCCGCGCTTTCTAAAGCGAAGGCCGAAGAGCGTTATG
Organism: Acidobacteriaceae bacterium; assembly: GCA_035945555.1. Classification (GTDB taxonomy): domain Bacteria; phylum Acidobacteriota; class Terriglobia; order Terriglobales; family Acidobacteriaceae; genus Silvibacterium. Next base: position 2,115 of record DASZAG010000030.1, on the reverse strand, counting down.
CCCGCGAGATAAACGACAACCAGCCCAAGATCAATCGGGCGCAGGTGCGTAGGGTGTGCGATCAACGGCCGTCCTTAGTGGAAGCAGCAGGCGGAATGCCGATCTGCTCGGGCGAAGGCAGTGTGTGATGCTCGCTCCATTGTTCGCGGGCGGCCGCCAGCTTGTTGGCCCGCGTTACCCATAGTTGCGCGGCCGCGTCGTAACGGGCAGTCACGTTATTAAGCCAGAAGGGGCGATTCTCCGCGAGCCACGCGTCACTGTAGCGTGTCCGCAGGTATTCGTATCCCTGGCTGATGTCGCCGCAAATGCCGTTCACTCCTGAAAGATTCCAGAGGTCGCGGGTGACGTGAGCGCTTACCGCCGGATTCTGCTGACCGCTGTACAGGCGCTGGTAATCAGAGGCCACCTCGTTCGCAATCTGAAACTTAAACGCGAGAAAGTCGATGCGCCTCGCTCCCAATTCCATCGCATCCAGCGCTTCCACATTTCGCAGTTTGCCGCCTTGCCGCGCCTTTGCAATCAGCGTGAGAGCGTGCTCCGCGTCCAGGCGAATTTCGGCGGCCACCGGCAGCAGCTTCACGGAGATCTCCTGACCCTGTTCGCTCCAGGGATCTGCCCAGAACCATGCGTCCTTCGCGTCATCCAGACCCGCGCTCGCAAACGCTTGTTGCGCGGCTATGAGCGCTTGCTGTGCCTGATCGACATCCCCGCTCTGGTCGCCATGAAACACCGGGCCAAATTCGCTCTGGAATTGGGTGATGTCGCTGGTCCCCGGCTGCCATGCCGCCGCCGCGCCAAACAGCACCGCGTACCAATCCTGCGCGAAAAGCCCCTCGCCGTCATCATTCCAGATAGTGTTCAGCATGCCCGTGCTGCCCGCTGTTTGTCCGGCGGCCACAAAGCCCTGGATGTTTCCGAGCGCCAAATTGAAGTTCGGCCACACGCGGCTCCAGTTGTTCACTCCAGGCGAGACCCAGGTTTCCATTCCGGCTTTTGTATACGGATCAAGCCAGCGACCATAGCCGTTTGGTGACGGCTCATAGTGCCACGCAACGGCGATCATGTCGTGCGGCAGGCGAGGAACGAGAGTGGGGCTGTTCATCGCCACATCACCCCAAAACAGCAACCGGCGATGCAGCGGAGACAGCGCCTCATGAATCCGTGAAAGGAAGTCGATGTAGACCGCGCCCAACCCGCGCTGGTTCACCTCGGCGGCTGTTTGTCCCTGACCGAGCTCGAAAGTTTCATCAGCACCGATGTGCAGAAAAGGGCCGGGGTATTCACCCGCCAGCTCATCAAACCACTGTGTGATCAGCTGCATGGAGCCTGGCTGTCCGGGGGCAAGCACAGAGCCGGAGGGTATCTCCGCCAATGGACCGTATTGCTGCCAGGTAAGCACTTTGTGCAGGTGCCCGAAGGCTTCCTGCTCGGGAACAATGGTGACGTGGTATCGCCGCGCGTACTCAACGAGAGTCTTTGCGTCCTCCGGTGAAAGCGATCCGCCCGGGAGTGACGGAAGTGGAGTCGACGCATACTGCATCGTGTTCTCGAAGTACGGCGAGTACACATTCAACTTGTATGCGGCGAACGTCCGAATCTGCTTTTCCTGGAATGCCAGTGTCGGCACTGGGCCACGGGACAGATCATCATGAACACCGCGCCAGAGCATCGCCGGCCAGTCGCGGATCGCCGCGCCCGTCAGGACCGGCCCAAGCCCACCAGGCGACTCCAACTGTGCCAAAGTTTGCGAGCCGTAGAATACTCCCGTCGCAGTGTGGCCAATCACGAACGCGCTGTGCCCCTCGGTGATCAGCAGGTAGCCCTCCGCCTGCATTGCCGGATCAAAGTGCATCTGTTCACGGTGCACTACTCTTCGCGCAAGCGCGGAGTTGTCTCGCAGCAGCCAGATGTGTGCCGCAGCAGCCGAACCTCGCACCTGTACTCCGCGATCCTTGAGTTCCATGGCGAGGTTTTTCGCTGCGAACTCGTCGTCGGAGTCATGCCCGGGGACAAGAATGCTGACGCCATGCTTGAGAGAGACATCAGGTCGCGCCGCGAACTCACGTGGCTGCGGAATCAGCGGTGGGTGCGCGGCGGAAAAAGCCGGAAGAGTGC
>DASZAG010000029.1:0-3371 GCA_035945555.1 Acidobacteriaceae bacterium | reverse complement strand
TTGTCAAAAATGTATACGCTTTCATAACGCGGCGTTAAATGCCCGCCCGCGCGCTCGTTCCCCGGGCACAGGTAGCATTTCGGGTCATAGTGCACGTTGGAGAAGCCCGACGACTGGTTCACCTCACCCTGCCACGGCCGCTGCGTCCTGTGCGGAGAAACCAGCACCCATTCTCGACGCAGCGGGTTGTAGCGCCGATGCGGAAACTGCGATGCGGACCCCGTTGGCGATCCAGATGCTGATGATGACAAAGCGGCGTTCCTTTCAGGCATTAGATGCCCGGTACAAGAATATCCTGAACTACTAAGGAGTGCAGGAAAGCCGCATGACCTACTCGCTCGCCACCCTGTTGAACGCACGCGCCATTACGGATCTTCACGACGCAGCCACTGAAGCTTGGCATCGTACTCCGCTGCCTGCGGCTCAGACCGACACTTTCATGGGGACAGTGCGTGCCCAGCACGCGGCCAACTTTGAGCTGTGGCATCTTGAAGACGAAGCTCGCGTTCCAAAAGCGCCGGACCATCGCATCGTCGAAATTAAGCGCGGCATCGACCGCGTCAACCAGCGCCGCAATGACATCATTGAGCGCTGCGACACCCTGTTGCTCGACTCGCTTGTTGCGCACAATCTGCCCGCGCCCGATGCACCCTTGCACTCAGAAACACCGGGACTCATCATCGACCGCCTCTCGATTCTGGCGCTGAAAATCTTCCACACTCGCCAGGAAACCGATCGCTCCAACGCCCCCGAAGGCCACGCCGCACGCAACCGCCAGCGCCTCCTGCTCCTCACGGAGCAGCGCTCCGACCTCGCCGCATGCCTCGACCAGCTATGGTCGCAAATCGTGCAGGGCGAACGCCGCTTCAAGCTCTACAGGCAGCTAAAAATGTACAACGACCCCAGCCTGAACCCCGCCGTTTACGGCAAAGCCAGCTAAGCGGTTGGACCCGCTCCAACTCTCGAACCGCTCAACGCGGTATCATTTAGTTTCTGCTGCAAATGACTCCCACCTCTACCAGCTCTGTCCTCCCTGTCGCGGCAACTCCCGCGTCTGCGAAGCCAGCAGCACACGAGCACGTCCACGTCCCGCGCGCCGGGGAGACGGCCTCGCGCATCTCCGATTACCGCGAGCTGTTCAAGGACCGCGTCACCGCGCTCGTGGTAATGACCGCATGGGCTGGCTTCTATCTGGGATCAATGCAGTCCGGCATCAGCAGCGTGCAGCCGGGCCTGCTCGAAGCCCTCATCGGCATCGGCATGGTTTCCGCCGGGTCGGCCGCCCTCAACGAGTGCATGGAGCGCAAGCTCGACGCCAAAATGATCCGCACCGCCAACCGTCCCCTCGCCTCGGGACGCATCGGTCTCGCCCACGGCATCATCCTGGGAATGGCTGCCATCGCTGGTGGATCCATCTGGCTCGCGCAGTCCACCAACCTCACCACCGGCATTCTTACTCTCCTCACCGCCTTCATGTACGTGGCGATCTACACGCCGCTCAAGCGCCGCACCACCCTCGCCACCTTCATCGGAGCCTTCCCCGGAGCCATGGGCCCTCTGCTTGGCTGGACCGCCGTTCGCGGACGCATCGAGTGGCCCGCAGTCGCCCTTTTCGCCATCCTCTTCGTCTGGCAGTTCCCGCACTTCATGGCCATTTCCTGGCTCTATCGCGAAGACTACGGCCGCGCCGGTATCAAAATGCTCCCCGTCGTGCAGCCCGACGGCTGGTCCACCGTTATCGAAGCGCTCACTTACGCCGTCCTCATGATTCCCGTAAGCCTCGCTCCGGTCTACCTCCACGTCGCCGGCATGGTTTACGGAGTCACCGCCGCCGTGCTCGGCCTCATTTATCTGGCATACACAATTCGCTTCGGACGCATTACACGCGCCCGCTCCACCATTGAGTCCAAAATGTATGCGCGAGATCTCCTCAAAGTGAGCGTCATCTACCTGCCCGTGCTGCTCACCGTTCTCATGCTGAACGCCAAGAGGTAGTAGTAGGCCCTATTATGTCCGTCACCCAGGCCGCTCACGAATCCAGCAAGACGACCATCGCCGGCATCGTCGCTCTCAGCCTCGCCGCCACTGGATTCCTCTTCTGGCTCATCTACGTGCATACCGCGCCCACCGCCTTTGCCGACCGGCTCCTGTTTCTGCCCGCTCTCGACGCGCTCCTGAACGGCCTGTCCGCCATCTGCCTCGTCACGGGATTCACCTTCATCATGCGGCGCAACGTGCGGGCACACCGCCGCTCCATGCTCTCCGCTCTCGTGCTGTCGTCGCTCTTCCTCGTCGTCTACACCATCAACCACGCGCTCCACGGAGACATCCTCTACCAGGGCCACGGCGCCATCCGTACCGTGTATTTCGCCGTCCTCATCAGCCATATCGTGCTCTGTACCGTGGCGCTGCCCATGGTGCTCATCACATTTTTCTTCGCCCTGACCGGACGCTTTCCCCAGCACAAAAAGATCGCCCGGTTTACGCTGCCCATATGGCTTTATGTGTCCATAACCGGCGTGGCGGTCTTCGCCATGCTGCATGCAGGAGCAAGGTAGCCGCGTATGACAGCCACTCGACGCGATGACGGAACCCGGCAGCTACTGCAGTGCGGAGTCGGCACTTTCGCAGTAGGCGTGCTCGCCGCGGCGCTTGCCTCCACCGTCCTGGGAGGCATCGGCCATCAGGGGCCGCACACCAACTCCGGCTGGATCGCCCTGCTCGTCGCCATGATGTGCGTGCCCTTCGGGGCCATGGCTCTCGCGCTCGGCGTAGCCAAGTGGCTCCGCAACCGCCGCGAAGATTCTCCAGGCCGAAGCTCGGGCGACGGTAACCAGCTTCCCCTGAACCCGGTATCGCGCGAGTCCGGCTCCCTGTTATCCTTCTCAGATCAATCCTCCATGGAGCGCCGCAGTCATGGCAAAGAGCGTCAATAAAGTTATCCTTCTCGGCAACGTAGGCAAAGACCCCGAAATTCGCGCCACCGGAGGCGGCATGACCGTCGCCAGCTTCAGCCTCGCCACCACCGACCGCGCTAAAGATCAGTCCGGCAATTGGACCGACAAGACCGAGTGGCACAACCTCGTCGCCTTCCAGCGCACCGCTGAAATCATCCGCGACTACGTTAAGAAGGGAACCAAGCTCTACGTCGAGGGCAAAATCCAGACCCGCTCCTGGGAAGACAAGACTTCAGGCGAGAAGAAGTACCGCACCGAGATCATCGTGAACGATATTTCACTGCTCTCCGGCCGCGGAGAAGGCGACAGCGGGGGCAGCTACAACCGCTCTAGCAGCACCTCCTACGACCAGCGCTCCTCAGCCCCGTCCGACGACCTCGTCCAATCCACCGAAATCACCGACGACGACATCCC
>DASZAG010000028.1:0-53943 GCA_035945555.1 Acidobacteriaceae bacterium | reverse complement strand
GACAACGGAGCCAGAGTGGTACGTCTTTCCCTTTGGTTCACCGCAGCCGACCGATCCGAAGAAGCACGTCACCACGCTCAAGACGGTCTGGACCAACATTCGGGCGAATGCGGGCGTAAAAGGCCGGTGGCACGACAACCGGCACACGCTCATCACCGAGCTTGCCGAGAGCGGCGCGGGTGATCAGACGATCATGGACATTGCCGGCCACGTCTCGAAGCAAATGCTGAAGCATTACAGCCATATTCGGATGGAAGCCAAGCGCAATGCGCTGGAGACAGTGGTGCAGAAACGGGCCGCGTCAACAACCGAAGAAAACGGGTCGCAGGAGCACGCAGAATCACCCGTGATTACGCAGGTTTTTGAAGGGGAGTACCCACAAAAGTCCCCACAGTCGGGTGCTTTTGAAGGTCATCGGGGAGTGTACAGGCGGCGTAAGTCGTTGAAACTAATTGGCTCCTCAGGTAGGACTCGAACCTACAACCCTTCGGTTAACAGCCGAATGCTCTGCCATTGAGCTACTGAGGAGTGTCGTGGCGGGAGGACAATAGCTTGTCCTCACTGGTTATATCAAAATGGCACTTGGCGCGTCAAAAGGATCTGCACGCTTTTTGGAATGGAACACTTGCGCGATTGTTGCGCTATTCTGCGCGGTTCAATACAGCACAATTGCAACTTTATATGTCGTAAAGCTTCCCTGCCGCCCGCCTGCGCACTCCGCGACGGATGCTTTACGGTACTGACCGGACCGTATCTGCTGCACCACCTGCGCCGGCAATTGGCTCAGGTCGCCGGTATCGAAGCGGATGACCAGCTTGCCTGTGCCCCCGGGCGGATATCCGTTACCTGACATGCAAGCGCGCGCTGCTGCTCCGCGCGGGACCGAAGGATCCACTCCGACCTCACGCAGCAATTTACCGATTTGGCCCTCAACCCCCTTCGGCGAGTACGCCTCTGACGCCTGGGCGAAATCTTCAACTGCGTAGAGCACTCCACCTCGCAACGCGATTCCGACGCCAAGCGCGTTCATCTGTGGATCGAGAATGTTCCTGCGATGCGGAGTTGAGTGCATCCACTCCTGCTCGATCTGCTCGTCGCTGTAACCAGTGGCGATGTTCTCGGCGATGGCCTGGAAATGCGCTCCCGCCCGCGCGGCGCGCTGGCCTACGTCGCCCTCGCCGGGATACTGATGCATCAGGTATCCCGCAGTCGACATGCGCTCAGCGTGCTTCTGCGCGGCATCGGCAAGCGATCCACTCCAACGAAGAGGCTGAAGGCCGCGGGCGACGCGGTCGCGATTGGTCAGATCAAAAATCTGCTTAGCCCGGTTTTGGAACTGCTCTTCTTCCTGAGCACGCGCCCGAACGACTAAGCACATCGCAATGCACAGCAGCACCAACCAAGTCATCCATTTTTGCATTGCGATCCCCTTATCCCATGTACATGCCGCCGTTCACATCCAGCACATGGCCAGTAATGTAGGCGGCTTCGTTCGATGCTAAAAAGGCCACAGCATTAGCAATGTCTTCGTCGGTTCCGGCGCGTCCCAGCGGAATGTACGCAAGCATTGCTCCGCGCTGCTTTTCGTCGAGCACTGCAGTCATGGCCGTTTCAATGTATCCGGGTGCGACTGCATTGGCCGTGATTCCTCGCGACGCAAGCTCGCGCGCCAGCGATTTGGTAAGGCCTATAAGCCCGGCCTTACTGGCAGCGTAGTTCGCCTGCCCGGCCTGGCCCGTTTCACCCACAACGCTGCTGATATTGATGATGCGTCCCCAGCGCGCCTTGACCATTGGACTGAGGAGAGCTTGAGTCAGGAGAAAAGTCCCGGTCAGGTTTGTGGCGAGCACGTCATCCCAGTCGGCGCGCTTCATACGCAACAGCAGCGTGTCTTTTGTAATTCCAGCGTTGTTCACCAAAATATCGATAGTGCCCATGCTGGCGAGCACGGCCTTAGCGCCATTCTTTATGGACTCTTCGCCGGCCACGTCGATCGCGAAGATCTCGGCCGTGCCTCCGCCGCTGCGAATTTCGGCTGCAACTTCTTCCAGCTTTGCCTGGTTGCGTGCTGCCAGCGCAACACGCGCTCCGGCTTTCGCCAGCTTTAGCGCGCAAGCGCGCCCAATTCCCTGCGAGGCGCCGGTAACAAGTGCTGTTCTTCCTTCTAGTGACATAGCGGAATTATAGGGTACTGCCCGTTTCGCGCCGCTCGATGTACCTTGCGTGCTCGCCGTTTAGTTCCGCGCCAAGGAGAATGGCCAACGCCGTGAAGTAGAACCACAGCATTAAGCCAATCAGCGCCCCCATTGATCCATATGTTGCGTTGTAGTTTGAAATGTTACTCAAGTAAAAGCTCAGTATCCACGAACTCAGGAACCAAACAACAATCGCCAGCACCGCGCCCGGCAGAGTCGAAGTAAAACTGTGGTGCGCGTTGGGGCCGAGATAATAGATAAGCTCCAGCGCTACGACGAATGTCACAAACGTAACCACCAGCCGCAGCACTGGCCACAAATGCGCAATGGGCAGCGGCATGAATAAATAATCGCGCAATATGCGTCCGAAGTGCGGGCCCATGATGTACACCACCAGTGAAACAAAAACCAGGGCACCGCTGGTCAAGGTGAGCCATAAGGCGCGAATGCGGTCCCTCCACCATGGTCGCGATACGGGCACGTCATAGGCGATGTCGAGCGCTTCAATCAAAGATGAGAAGCCGCCCGAAGCTGTCCACAAGTAACCGACGATGCCTACTGAAAGCAACTTGGCGCGGTTTGGGCGCAGAAAGCCGACCACAATCTGCTCCACAAACTGCATTGAATAGGCCGGGACCATCACCGACATCAGATCGAGCAATTGCTGGAAAAGATTCGGCACGGGCAGGAACTTCAACGCGGACCAGAACACCACCAGCAGCGGAATCATCGAGAGCAGAAAATAGAACGCCAGCGCCGCTGCTATAGTCAGCATGCGGGTTCGAGTCATCTCGTTGTACAAAGTCACGGACAGGCTCCGTGTCTCCTGCCAGAAGCTTCTCGCCTGCTCTTTTGCCTTTAGATGGCTCATGGTTCGGACGAAACCGATCTTCCCACGCGATAGAAACCGTGTTTACTAGGATGCCGTCTGTTTGAGGCTATTTGAAGCACGCAACCCGGCCAGGGCTCCCAAATCAAGCGCAAACCCCTCCCGTATATATGCGAGCGATGGCGACGAAACGCCAGCCTCCATTAACTCGTTCTTCTGGTCCGCCCAAATGTCCATCTCCACCTCGCCGATTGTCACCTTCCAATGCTTCAGCGCCAGGTTCGCCCCATTCAACGAGCCTTCAGCGGGGGCAGCAGGTTCAAGCGTTATGGGAACCTCGATTCCCCGTCCTTGCGCAAGCAAGGCCCAATAGTCTTGCGTAGACGCGGGCTGGGTCGCGGCCATGTCAATCAGTTCCTGGACCCCGCTTGGGTCAAAATTATTCAGCACCACAGTACGCGGATGCAGATCAAACGACTTGTTGGCCTGTTCGCGGCTTTGGGTCAAGCTGTAGTCGAATTTCTTCGCCTTTTCGTTCGCCGTGATCTTCAACTGCTGCGACACGCCGTTCACCCTCGCCGCGAGAGCGTCGGACTTCAGGTCGTAGTCCAGACCCAGGTCTCCAATGCGCATGCAATCCGAATCCGTTGAGCCAATCGAAAACAGGTAGTTCGCCGTCACGCGAAATCCGTGCTTCTCCTGTTTAAATTGGTACGTCGCAGTGCCGATTTTCCTTCCATTCAGAATGAGCGAAAACCTTGCCGGCGCGGTTTGCGCATTGGCTGCAATGGCTGACACTGCCAAAGCAATTGCAACGCAGCGCATAGGAACCATGATTTTCACCTCCGCAATAGACAACCCCAAATTTACTCCACCACATCGAAGGCGTATCCACGTTAGGGACATATCATGTCAGCCATGAAGCGCCTTGCCCTTCTCGCCTGCCTTGTAGCCGTCGCTCCTCTTCTATTCGCGTCCACGCAATCCAAAGAGGTGTCTTTCCCCAGCGGAAACGAAACCGTCCACGGATTTCTCTACCGCCCATCCGCTCTAGGGCGCTATCCGGCCATTGTCGTCATTCACGAGTGGTGGGGACTGACTCCCTGGGTTAAGCAGCAAGCCGAAGAGCTTTCCGAGCAGGGCTATGTCACTCTCGCTGTCGATCTCTATCGAGGCAAGATCGCCGACAATCCTGAGGTGGCCCACGAGCTTATGCGCGGACTCCCGCAGGACCGTGGGGTGCGCGATCTCATATCCGCAGCCAATTACCTGAAGACTCTAAAGGACGTGAACCCCGATCGCATTGGCGCGGTCGGTTGGTGTATGGGAGGCACCTTCGCCGCACAATTTGCCGTCGCCGATCCCAGTCTCCGCGCCGTCGCCATCAACTATGGAGCGCTCCCCACCGATCCGGCTGCTCTCAAGCGGATCCATGCAGCCATCCTCGGCAACTTTGGCGCCCTCGACTCCGGCATTACCCCGCAGGACGTCCACGATTTCGCAGAATCCATGAAGGCCATGGGCAAGCCGGTGGACGTCAAAGAGTATCCGGATGCCGGACATGCATTTGAAAACCCTGACAACAAACAAGGTTACCGTCCGGCAGACTCAAAGGACGCTCACGAGCGAATGCGAGAGTTTTTCCACAGGCGCCTTCAATAGAGGAAAGGGCCTTGGAATGCCCGAAAAGCGGCCACCGGGCGTTACGAATTGCTTCAAAATGCACTGATTCTGAAGAAATACCGATTTTAGCGAAAATAATGCTTGCATCCTCGGTAACCGCATGGTAACTCTGCTGCTAACAGCAATCTTTACAGCAACAGGACTCACCTGAAGTACCAACTTCGTGACGGTGGGAATACCGCGGAAAGGCGCCAGTATTATGAAAATCGGTGTAATGATCCGGGGCTATCGTCTTCAGAAAGGCATGTCGCAGGGCGATATCGAGAAACGCACCGGCCTACTGCGCTGCTATCTTTCGCGGGTAGAGAACGGGCACACCGTCCCTTCCCTCGACACCCTCAGCAAAATCGCTCATGCGCTTGATGTTCCCCTGGCGCAGTTTTTCTCAGACGGCTCGCTTGGCCCTGGAATGGACGTCGAGCGCCTCAGCGAGGACGAGTTGCGGTTCCTGAACCAGATCCGGCGCTACTCTTCGAACCTGAACGAGAGCGACCGGAAGCTGCTGCTGGCCATGGTGAAGAAGTTCGCCGCGACGGCTACACGCTAAGCCGCTGAAATCTGAACTTCATACAAAATAAAGGGCTTCCAGGAAGCTCCGCATTGTTGCGCGGCATTTCCAGCACGGCGCAAAAGCTCTCCGCTTCTACGCCCAAAAGGCGTGTACGCCAACGGCGAAGAGGATGAGCAGGAAGGCTCCGCCCCAGACGCCCCAGCGGCGGCGGCGCTCGAAGAGCGGCTTGGCGGCTCCGATTTTGGGGACCAGGGGAACACCCAACGCCAGTCCGCTGAGGAATCCGCCGAGGTGGGCCATGTTGTCGATGCGAATGGGGCTGGGGCCAATGGCCGTGTAGACGCCAAGCGCAAGGTTAATGAGCGCGAAGTAAATGACGCTTCGGCGCAGCTTTTTCAGTTCAGGCTTGGGCAAGGGCAGCAGCGGAGATTTGAGCAGGACGATGAGCACTCCGGCGAGTCCGAAGATGGCCCCCGATGCGCCTGCGCCGGTACGGAACGGGTCCAGCACAATGATCGCGCCGCTAGGACCGAACGCCACACCGGGATGGACGACGATACTCAGTAGATTTCCGGCAAACCCGGTTAATAAATAAGCAGCAATGACGCCGAAAGACCCCATCAGGGGCTCGGCAAGAAGACCCAGATTCCACAGACACCATAGATTTGTAGCGATGTGGATGATGCCTATATGAACGAACATGGCAGTAATCAACCGCCACCATTGATGATGGGCGATGACGAGCGCCGAGTTATTTCCTCCCCAATGGATTATTTGGGCGAGCGTCGGATCCCAGAAAGAGACTCCGCTGAGGAGCATGGCGAGATAGACGGCAACGTTGATGCCACAAAGCACATAAGTGGCCGGCGCGAAGGCCCATCCGGGAACCTGTCGGCGCGAGCGGCGAGGCGGTGGCGGAGCGTACTGCTGATCCGGTGGCGGATACCATCCCCGCTGCGATGACCCTCGGGGTTCCTGGCCGGGAGGGATGATTTCCGGCTCCCTCGAACGGAAAACACCGGAGTCGCGGAAGGCGGGATCATTGGAGTTTCCGCGTTGAGGGAAATCGACCATAGTTCTCTTTATCCTAATTGGTTGTGGGAAGCGCGGACGAGATGTGCTCCCATATAATTTGATTGTTCCTATACCAATTCCGATCCGCAAAACTCACATCAACACCCAAACATTCAGGAGCAGGCTTTGAGCGGCTATAAGCAGGTGCGGCGCGCACTTTTGAGCGTTACTGACAAAACCGGACTCGTTCCCTTTGCAAAGCAGCTTGCCAGCTATGGCGTGGAATTGGTTTCTACAGGCGGCACGGCGCGCGCACTGCGCGAAGCCGGGCTGACGGTGCTGGACATTTCCGACTTGACCGGCTTTCCGGAAATGCTGGATGGGCGCGTAAAGACGCTACATCCCAAAGTGCATGGTGGCATCCTCCACATCCGCGATAAGGCGGAGCACCGTGCGGCAGTTGAGGAGCATGAAATCCAACCCATCGATATGGTGGTCGTGAACCTGTATGCCTTTGAGAAAACGGCAGCCAAACCAGGCGCTAAGTTTGCGGAAGTGATTGAGAACATCGATATCGGCGGCCCGTCTATGGTTCGGTCTGCCGCGAAGAACTTCGAAGATGTGGCGATTGTGACGGCGGTTGGCGATTATGTCTCTCTGGGCGAGGAGTTGGCCGCGAATAAGGGCGCGCTGTCGCGGGAAACGCGCTGGCGGCTGGCGCAGAAGGCTTTTGCCACGACAGCGGCTTACGACACGGCGATTTCCAATACTCTGGAGCGGATCGACTCTCCTGAGCCTGCAGAGGAGCCGGTGCAGTTTGTGAATCCGGCGGAAGCGGCCCTGCCAACCACGCTGCGGATCGCGTATCCCATGGCCATGCCGCTGCGATATGGCGAGAATCCACACCAGCGAGCGGCTCTGTATGCCGACGGCAGCGGGACGGGTATCGCTGGAGCAACGCAGTTGCAGGGCAAGGAACTGAGCTTCAACAACCTGGTTGATCTGGACGCTTGCTGGGAGCTTGCCCGCGAGTTCGACGAGCCGGGAGTCGCCATCATCAAGCACACCAATCCCTGCGGTGCGGCCACGGGTGCAACGATTCTTGAGGCCTACCAGAAGGCGCTCGCTGCTGACCCAATATCAGCATTCGGCGGCGTGATTGGAATTAACCGCGAAGTGGATGGCGCGGCTGCGGAAGAGATTGCCAGGCTGTTTGTCGAGGCCATCGCGGCTCCGAGCTTTACGGAGGAGGCGAGGGCGCGATTCGCGGCGAAGAAGAATCTGCGACTCGTAGAGGTGAAGCTCGCGCAGGCCGCTCAGGTGATCAAACAGGTTTCCGGCGGCTTGCTTCTGCAAGATGCAGATCGAGGGCGTGTCTCCGCTGCTGACCTGAAGGTGGTGACCAAGCGCAAGCCGACCGATGCCGAGCTGGCGGCGCTGCTGTTCGCGTGGCGCGTGTGCAAGCATGTGAAGTCGAACGCGATTGTCTATGCGCGGAACGGGCAACTGCTGAGCGCCGGGATGGGCCAAACCAGCCGCGTGGATGCCGCGAAGTTTGGCGCAGCCAAAGCCGTGCTTCCGCTCGATGGCTGCGTAGCGGCCTCGGACGCATTCTTTCCCTTCCCTGATGGGCTGGAAGTTGTTGTAAGTGCGGGAGCAACGGCCGTGATTCAGCCCGGCGGATCGGTGAAGGATGCAGACGTGATCGCCGCAGCGGACAGGCTGGGCATTGCCATGGTGACGACCGGGATAAGGCACTTCAAGCACTGAGGATTCCGCTCCCTTTGTAAGCCGGGGGTTCGGTACAATCGTCTTATCTGAAGAAGTCGGACCGGATTACAACCAAAACCGGGCGCAGGGGTTCCCTGAATCTATGAGCAGCAAGTCGCAGTCCACCACTCAACGCGGCGATGCCGCCCCTGTCCGCCTTACATTGCGCCCGCATTACCCTGGTTCCGTTGCCGCTCTGGCGCTGGCCCTGGCCACGTTTTCTGTGTCTGGAGCGAACGCGCAGTCTGTCCAAAAGCTGCCGACGGAAACAGCCGCTCAGGCAACTGCTTCCGGCAACCATGCTCCCGACCATTCTGATGCCTACTACCACTACATGCTCGCCCACGAGTATGAGGAGATGGCCAACACATACGGCCGCCAGGAATATGCCACTCGCGCCATTGAAGAGTACAAGATGGCGCTGAACGACGATCCTGATTCAAAGTATCTGAACAATGGCTTGGCGGAGCTTTACTATCGCACCGGGCGCGTTAAGGATGCAATTTTTGCCGCGCAGGCGCAGCTCCACAAGAACCCCAATAATCTGGCCGCTCACAAGCTGCTGGGTGAAATATACGTGCGCTCGCTCGGCGAAGGTGGTCAGAATGGCCCCACTGGCGACGTGCTGCGGCTGGCGATCGGCGAGTACGAAAAGATCGTGCAACTGGAGCCGAAGAACATCGAGGACCACCTGATGCTCGGACAGTTGTACTCTTTCGGGCACCAGTCAGACAAAGCCGAGGAGCAGTTCTCCGTCGCGCAAAAAATCGATCCGGGCTCTGAAGAGACTGCGTTGAACCTGGCGCGACTCTATACAGAGCAGGGGCAGGCCAAGCGCGCCATCCAGGTGCTCAATCAGCTTCCCGCGCAGAACCAGTCCGCGAAGACCGAATTTGTGCTTGGCGCTGGCTACGACCAGGAGAAGGACACTAAGAACGCCATTTCGGCATATCGCAAGTCGTTGGAGATGGAACCCGACAATCTCGACGTAGAGCGTGCGCTCGCCAAGGACCTGCTGAACGACAATCAACTGACGGCCGCTCGCGATGCCTTCAAGGACATAGCTGCCGGAGACCCGAACGATCCTGAAGCGTACTTGCGCCTCTCTGAAATTGAGCGCCGGCAAGGCAATTACGACGAGGCTCTTGCCACTTTGCAGAAGGCGAAGTCGCTCGTTCCCGACTCGCTCGAGATCAGCTTTAACGAGGGGCTGCTCGATGACGCGCTTGGTCACTTCGATGACTCAGCGAAGATTTTTGAGAAGCTCGTTGCAGGCTCAGAGCACTCGACCGGGCAATATTCAGATCGCGAAAAGAACAACCGCTCGCTCTTTCTTGACCGGCTGGCCATTGTTTATCGCGAGCAAAACAAGATCGACAAGGCGATCGCCATTTACAAGCAAATGGAGCAACTGGGCGGCGAGTATGAGCAGCATGCCTATGAGTCGGAAGTGGATCTTTTTCGGGACGTTCACCAATACCACCAGGCCACTGATGTCGCGCGCAGGGCCGCCGCAAAGCATCCGGATAACTTAGATCTGCAATTCATGCTGGCAGAGCAACTCACGGACAGCGGTCACCCCGACCAGAGTGTCGAGCTCGTGAAGGCACAGTTAGGCAAGAAGAAGGATCTCGAGGTATACCGCACGCTGGTGACCGTCTACACCCGCCAGCGCCGCTGGAAAGACGCTAACGCCGCGCTGGACCATGTAAAGCAGCTTTCGAGCAGCAAAGACGATCTTCTCTTTGCCAATTTCCTTGAGGGCACGTTGAGCGACCGCGAGGAGAAATATGATGACGCGGAGGCCGCCTTCCGGAAGGCGCTGACGATCGATCCTAACAATCCGATGACGCTAAATTATCTGGGATACATGATGGCCAACCACGACCGCGATCTGACCGAGGCGCTGGCTATGATCCAGAAAGCCGTACAACTCGACCCGCAGAACTACGCATACCTCGACTCGCTGGGCTGGGCGTACTTCAAGACCGGCAACTATGCATTGGCGGAAGTCGATTTGCGCAAGGCCGTCGAGCGAGATTCGAACGACCCAACGGTGCATGATCACCTCGGCGAAGTGTACGAGAAGACTGGTCACCTGAAGCAGGCCGCAGAGCAGTGGGAAGAGTCGTTGAAGCAATTTGCCGTGACCGTTCCTGCGGACACAGACCCAGGCGACATGGCCAAGGTGCAAAAGCTGTTGGACAGCGCACGGATCCGACTTGCGAAAGAAGCCCAGAATACGCCTTCGGCGAAAAACTGATGCCGCTGCCTGCCTCGTGCGCTGTTCCAGCAACCGGGCCGCTCGCCGAGCGCAGGCATAACGAACCTCCACATCCCTACCGTGCGCCCTTTGAGCGCGACCGGGCGCGCATACTTCATGCGCGCGCATTTCGCAGGCTGGCCGGCAAAACGCAGGTCTTCACCAACCGCTACTCCGACCACTTTCGCAGTCGTCTTACTCACACGATGGAAGTGGCGCAAATCGCGCGCACTATCGCTCGCGTGCTTGGCCTGAACGAGGAGTTGACCGAGGCCCTCGCGCTGGTGCACGACATTGGGCATCCCCCGTTTGGGCACGCCGGCGAACGAGCCCTTGACGACGCACTGCGAGAGCACCGACTCCGCTTCGATCACAATCTGCACGCCCTGCGGATCGTAGAACATTTTGAACTGCGTTATGCCGACTTCCGCGGACTCAATCTCACTCTCGGCGTCCGCGAAGGCATCATCAAGCATTCACGCGACTACTCCGCGAAGCAGCATCCTGAGCTGACGGAGTATTTTCTTGATCAGCGCCCGCCATTGGAAGCTCAGTTGATTGATCTAGCCGACGAAATCGCATACATAACCGCCGACTTTGATGATGGCTTTGAGGCTGGCATTCTTTCGCTTCAGGATGCACGCAATGGAGTGCGACTGTTCGAACAGTTTTATGCGCCCATGCGCGAGAAGTATCCAGATACGGCTGAGAAGCTCGTTTTCAACGAAGCGCTCAAGCGCATGCTGAACGCCCTGGTGGATGATCTGATTGCGGAAACCGCACGTCGCGTGCGGGCCGAGGACACCACAACTGTCGAAATGATTCGTCGCGCGCCGCAGCGCTTCGCCGCATTCTCGCCGCAGATGGAAGAAATGCGGATGGAAGCCAAGCTCTATCTCTATGCGAATTTATACAACGCACCGGAACTGCGCCGCGAGCACGAAGAGCCGGACCGCATTATCCGTACGCTCTTCCGCGCATGGGTGCAAAGGCCAGAACTGATGCCGCCGTCGCATCTTGCAGAAATTGCATCCGAAGGCGCGCCCCGTGTCGTGGCCGACTACATCGCCGGAATGACAGACCAATACATCCTCACGCAGTACCAGGCCTTCAATGCTGGCGGATGATTGCCGGTGTCGGGGTTACTTCCATCCCGCGTGTCCTTCAGTAATAGTGATGTAGCGGTCGATCGGCAATCCTGCGAATCGCTGGATTGTTCCGCCCGGATGCGGCCATTGCACCTCGATCCAGTCGAGGGCTTTGCGAGTGCCCAATCCCAACACAATCCGCGGATCGTGGGCGGAGAGATAGCTGCCCCCGCCGACCTTGGAGCAATGACGAAGAAGGTCGCCACTCTTCCATGTGACCTTCGCTCCCACTGCATCAATATTTGATTTCGTTCCCACAAGGCGCAGCCCGAGCCAGTGATTCCCTTTTGTGGCATTGTTTTTTAGCAGTAGTGGCGCACCATTATTCGTGGAGACCAGCACGTCGACGGAGCCGTCGTTATCGAAGTCGCCGAGAGCGAGCCCACGGCCCGCGATATCACGATCGAACACTGGACCAGCCTGCGCGCTCACATTTTTCCATCCGCGCCCACTGCTGCCCTGGAACAAAAGCAGAGGTTGCAAATATTCAAGCTCGGGGTGATGCGAGTGTATGGTGAGGTCGGGATGGCCGTTGGCGATCATAAGATCGATGTCGCCGTCATTGTTGTAGTCGAAGAACTTCAGGCCCCATCCGCTCATAAGGCGCGTGATCGCGCCGATGCCGGTCGCAAGCGCCTGGTCGCTGAACGTCCCGTCTTTGCCGTTGCAGTAAAGCGAATACATTTCATGATCGACGTTGGCGATGAAGAGATCGATCCAGCCGTCCTGGTTATAGTCGGCTGCATCCACGCCCATTCCGGAGCGAGCTACGCCGAAAGGATTGTACGCGACTCCGGCAAGCACGCCGTTATCGATGAATTTCCCCTTGCCCTGATTGATGAAGAGCCCGTTAGGCGCGGTGTCATCGCCGACGAACAGATCCATTAAGCCGTCGTTGTTTATGTCAGCAGCGACCACTCCCCAGGCTTTGCCGAG
The DNA here is from genome assembly GCA_035945555.1 of Acidobacteriaceae bacterium. GTDB lineage: Bacteria > Acidobacteriota > Terriglobia > Terriglobales > Acidobacteriaceae > Silvibacterium. Next base: position 41,594 of record DASZAG010000028.1, on the reverse strand, counting down.
CGAAGCCGCAATGCCGGACTCGCGGCTGACGTCCGTAAAAGTGCCGTCGCCGTTGTTGTGAAAGAGCCAACTGGGCATGGGGTTGTAGACGTTTGGCTTGCAGTAATAGCGCTCGCCCGGCCCGTGGCCGCCACACCAGACGTTCTTCTCTTTGCTGAAATCGGCGAAGCGGCAGACGAACAAATCGAGGCGCCCGTCATTGTCGTAGTCGAACCAGACGGCGCTTGTCGCCCAGCCCGGGGAGGAAACGCCAGCTTTGGCGGTTACGTCGCTGAATGTTCCGTCGCCGTTGTTGTGGTAGAGGATGCTATGCGGATACTGCGTGACGAAGAGGTCGGGCAGGCCGTCGCCATCGTAGTCGCCGACTGCTACGCCCATTCCGTAGGCGCTGCCGAGAACTCCGGCCTTTCGAGTGACGTCGGTGAATGTACCGTCGCGATTGTTCTTATAAAGTGCATTGCGAAGCGGTGAAGGCGGCGTGTAAAAGTCGCATGGGCCGCTGTTGACCAGGTAAATGTCCATCCATCCGTCGTTGTCGTAGTCGAGGAACGCGCAGCCCGCGCCGACGGTCTCCGGCAGATACATGCTGGGCGAAAGTCCGGCGGTGTGGGTGAAGGCGATTCCGCTGCGTGAAGCTGGTATCGACTCGAACAGCGGACTTGCGGGAACCGCAGTAATGGCGCGGGCGAGACGCTGATTGATAACCGCCGCGAAGGCGGAGCATGACGACGCACGGAGAAAGGCCCGGCGCGACAGAGAAGGAGGCATTAGGCTGCGATCCTCCCGGCCGTCATTGCTGCACTGCGTGACCCTGCGCGTTGTCTGTCGCGCCGTTGTGTTGAGCCGCTTCGCGCTGGAGCGCCATTTCGCGGGCCGCTCCGGCTTTATCTCCGGTGCGGGAGTCCGCAATCGCGAGCTGATAGTGACCAGCAGGATCGCCGGGTTCCTGCTTGACGTAAATCTCCAATGGCGCCTTGGCTTCCGCGAATTTTCCGGACGCGGCGAGCGACATGCCGAGACCTAGAAACGCCTCGGAGAAACCAGCATCGAGCTTTGTGGCACGGGAGAAGTGCTGCACAGCGTCGTTCCACTGTTCGGCCCGACGGGCGAGCTCGCCGAGTACGAATTCAGCAGAGGCATTCGTAGGGTCAATCTTCGTCTCTTCCTCGAATTCCTGTTTCGCCTGGTCCGTTGAGCCGCTTGGGCCTGCTTCGGCAAGCGCGATTTGCCCGAGGTGATAATGAATGCCGGAAACATTGGGGTTCTGTTTGAGAATCTCGCGATAAATGTCGGCGGCCTGGTCGTTCTTTCCTTCCGACTCGAGCGCCTCAGCCTGCAGACGCTTCAACTGGTAGGAATTAGGGTCGCGTGTCTGCAACTCGTGTGCCGAGCGCATGCCGAGTTCAGAGAAAAAATGCGTGGCGATGTAGAGAACTTCCGGATCGCCGGGAGCTTCACGCTTCAGCATCAGGAGCGTATCCGCAGCGGTCTGTTCATCGTCCACCGCCATGGCGCAGCGGACTGTGGCCATTTCCGCGTTGTAGCGCAGGGTCTTTGCGGTGGTCCGCGGCAGGCCACGCTTAAGGATCGGAAGCGCCTCCCTGCAGTGGCCGCTCGCAACCAGATCTATGCCATGTTGCACTGAGGCGCTCTCGCCCGCGCGTGTCTGTTCAGCGGCGGCCGTGACAGGCTGCACAGCAACTAACGCGACGCCACTCAGAATCACAAGGCCAGCAACGATAGGTTTGCTTCTCATGACGACAACCCGCTTACGCACCTATGACTGCGGCTGAAATTGCGCAGCACGCAGGATAACCTCTGTCGCGCCAGTGCTCAACGGAACGACATAGGCCTTCCTCTCCATGCTATATGCGGCGGCGGGTTGGTACGCGCCTATACCCGCGATTTTCGCTGGCTGCTGGATGCGCAGGCGCGCGTCGGGGGTGAACTGATCCTTGGCATCGAGTTCAATATGAACGACACCGGTCTTTGTGTCGAAGTGGATGCGGCGGAACTTGCCCGAATCCAGCGTGAGCCATAAGCCGAGCGGCGCAAGGTACACGCGGTTACGGAAAGCGTCCAGCGGAACGGCGGTGACGTTGTCGCCATGTGACTGAAGGTTGCCGCCGAAGCAGAGCCAGCCGAGAGCGGAATCGTGCGCGACATATGTCGCAGTGTTGACAGCGAATCCCCAGAAGCCTGAGCCGTAGTCACCGGAGTAAGGATCGAAGGCAAGCATGTCAGGGAACGCGTGGAACGCGGCGGAGGCGAAACCATCCTGATCGATATTGCTGAGCTCACCCATGGTGCCTCCATAGCCTACGCGCAGCAAGTAGAGATCGCCGGGATGCGAGCGGTACTCGGTAAGCAGCGGCACGGCGTTGATGCCCGAGCCGTAGTGGTGGAGCTGGCGCTCGAGTCGCTGCACTTTCCCGCCATAGATAAAGTCCCAATAGCGGCGCGCACTTCCGTTGTAGCCCCAGCTCGGAATCGCGGGATCATAGCCGAGGATGGCGTCGATAGTCGTAACGGCTTGTGGTCGATAGCCGAAGTAAGTCATCCAGGCATAGACCTCTTCCTGTCCGGTGGAGTCCCAAGGCATTTCGCTGCCGAATGGATACTGCTTGGTCTTCCAGTGGTCGGCCCGCCCGCGCATGGCAGCTTCAAGGTCGGCAGCCTGCGCTGTCATGTCTTCGCGTTTCAGATCGTTGAGAATGTAGACGAAGATATCGCCTTCCATTTGGCCAAACTGCGTGTAGTAGGGCGCAAGGCGCATCATGGCCATGCTGGTTTCATACGCGTGATCGAGATACCACTGCCAGGGATGGTTGGTAACCAGCCCGGGATGATTGCGCGCCAGCCTGTACATAACCCAATATGCCGAAGCAACGTGCGGATAGTTGTATGAGCGGCCCACGCTTCCCGCATCTTTCTGGTTCCAACTAGTCCAGGACTTCCAGTTCATGTCGCTGCGATAGTAGCCTGCAGGAAACTGGTCAGGCTGATAGTAGAAGAGGCTTTTGCGCACCCCGAATTTTTCGAGCCCATCTTTGTATTGAAGTCCGCCCCACAGCACTCCGTCGACGAACTGCTCAAACTTTGTAACTTCTCCCTGATTTGGCTCGCCTAGCTCCTTCATAGCCAACGCGAGCCAGGAACCTGCTCCAGCTTCGTCGCTGAGACCAGCGATCCAGACGCGGCTGTCCTGTGTTACCTGCTGATTCACCTGGCGGTCATAAGTAATCGCAGATGGTGCGCGGTGGAATGGATCGGCGGAGTTTGTGAACCACTGCTTTGTAGTAAGGAAATGGCCGAGGTCGGCGACAGCTTCGCTTTCAGGCTTGATGACGCGGTAGTCGATGGTTTGCAGCAGGCCGTTCCTGTACGTAATGGAGACGCGCGCGCGCCCCCATGTCTTCCCTTCCAGCAAGTAATTGCTCCAGCCGCCGGCAGTAGAAGCCTGCTTTCGAATGGAGATGGCTGAGGCGGGCTCGACCGTTATTGATTTGACGGGCTGTGAATATTTGAGGAAGAGATGCGCTTGAATGTCAGTAGGAAGAATGTAACCCGGCTCTCCCACTGCAACCGGGCGACCGTTAGCGGCGAGAGTTTTTTCGATGTTCTCGATGGAATCAGAGAGCACGAAGCGCAGCGCGTAAGTGCGGGACTGTCCGGGCTGCAAGGTGAAGGTGGTCGCCGGATTCCAGGGCTGCGCGTTCTTCCATTGATCTTGCTGCAGCGCGCCGCTGTGGACCATCCAGTCGTAGAAACCTTCGAAGGTGTTGCTGCGGGGCGTCAGGTCGCGGAAGAGTTCGGGGCCTGGTCTCTGTCCGCGTACATGATGACGCCAGTCGGGATTCAAAATGGGCTTGTAAGCCTCGAAAGGAGTGTGCCCCTCGGGAATGACCAGCAATGCGGGGCTGTGGCCATTGAGGCGTGTGACCTGTAGGTAGCCCGCGTATTCCCCGATGTACGGATCATAAAAGCTGCAAATGGCATGGGCCTGCTGGAGCGAGCGGCCAGTGATGATGTTGTCGAAGATCATCGGGATGCCGAGTGAGCCGATCTCGGCGGGCTGCGAGCTCTTGTTAGAGAGCGTGAAGCGAAGGACGAGCTTGCCATTCTCAAGCGCCCATGTACGCGTAATTTTCAGCGGAATGTCCGCTGGCAGCGTAGGGGCGAGATCTGCGGCGGCGAGCACGTCTCCGGAGACTGGGAGCGCCGTAACCGGCTCGCGATGGAGCGCCGTGGAATAACCCTGCCACGTGCCGCTTGAGCCGACCCGCAGGCGAAGATCGAGATCGCCGAGATGGTAGTAGCCATCGCGGGAGCGCTCGACGAGCAAGTCGCCCGGAGTGAAGTCAAATCCATCCTCACCTTTGGGAAGGAATGCGGCCACGGTCTGCGAAGAGCGGACCAGTTTCAGCGTGAACTGCGGCGTATCCAGCGTCACGATGCCCTGGTCGAGCATGGGACCAGGGGAGGGCGCTGGTTTATGCGGCATCTGGGCCCATGCGACGGCGCATAACAGCAGGAGCGCACCGCAAAAGGCATTTCTGATTCGCAGCAAAGATTTCCCCGGGCCGGACGACTTGCCAATGTGCATCGTAAAAGATTCCTTAGCAGAAGGGGTCTAGAAAAAGAAATTGCCGGACGCCGATTCAGGCACGTCCGGCAATGAAGGAGGTTTATAGCAACACTAGAACTCGAAGTTTGCTCGAAGCTCGACTTGCCGGGCACCAATACCGTCATAGTCGGTAGTAGGTGTTCCATGACTGAAGCCTGAGTGAGTCACGTACACCGATGAGGGCAGGCCGAAAGCCGGGTGATTCCAGACGTTCAGGAACTCGCCTTGCAAGCGGAAGTGAAACGCTTCGTGGATCGGGAAGGACTTCGAAAGCGACATGTCCTGGAAGAACTGCCTCGGTCCGTGGAGGTAAAGGATCTGTCCAATCGTTCCCGCCGTAGTGTTCGGCGTGATGTACTGCGAGTTCGCGCCGCCACCGGTGGGGCTAGTCAGGTACTTGGGATTGATTTCGTCCACAAAGGAACGTCCCGTATGGTAGACGCCAACTGATTTCTGGAGTTGCGACGCGGTAACGCCGTTCAACACCAATCCACCGTCAGCATAATCATTGAAGGTGGAGTAACCGCCAAATGTTTGGAACGGCGCGCCAGTCTGCCAACTCGCGACGGTGCCAATTGTCCAACCACCGGCCACTTCATCCACAGCGCGGTTCGCGATTGGGAACTGACGACCTTTTCCGAAGGGCAGGTCGTACGTTCCGTTACCGTGGAAGACGTGCCGTTGGTCATTGATCGTCGGTGCGTAGCTCTCCCGCAGATTGCGAAGGGTGAAGGCATTGAAGGAGCCGGTCCAGCTATTGGTGGTGCTCATGCCCAGGCTATGGCTCCAGGTGTAGTTGGCGTCGTACTGGAGTCCGTGCCAGCTTCCCTGCCGCAGATCGACTTGCAGGCCGTGGTAATTGCTGTAACCGTCGGAAACGAGTTCTCCGCTGCTGCTGAAGCCGTTCTGCGCGGCATAGGGGTTGGCCTGCCAGAAGTTAATGGGATAGCCTGCCCCGGCGCCGGTATACCCGAGGTTCGTGGCGCAGGGGGTGAAGCTTGCTCCCACCAGGTTGCATAGGTAGTCCTGGTTTCCAAGGCCGGATAGAATGCCGGCAAATGCACCGACTTGGCCGGTCTGGAGGAAGTTGATGTATTGGCCGTTGGTGTAGTCGGGGTTGGTGGGACCACCAAGCGCCGCGTCCAGAATGGGCGTTGGATTGCCATAGCTACTTGAGAATGAGCTATTGCCATTCGGGCTGGCCGCCAGGTTCTTCTGCGCGTTCTGGAAGTCCTTGAGGAAGCCGTTCTCGAAGACGTTCACCTCGTTGGGATCAATCGCGATCCACTGATGGACTGTGTGGTTGCCGTTGTAACGTACCTCAACCGCGAGATTGTGCCCGATCATGCGCTGGATGCCGAAGTTCCACGATTCAGCGTAAGGCTGCTTGAGGTTGGGCGAGATTCCGTTGACACCAGGCCCGTTCGGAGCGACGAAGGTGAACTCCGACTCGGGGGCCGTAGCCTGATAGGTCGCAGGCTGTAGCGCGGCCGGGGGTAGATTATCGCCCAACGCCAGGCTACCTGGCTGAAACGTACCCGGCGTACCAGAATTGTTTGCCGTTAAATTGAATTGCTGATAGTAGAACTGGCCGTAATCGGTGCCGTAGTCCCAGAAGTACTGATAGGGCTCGGTGTAACGGCGCAGCGCAAAGCCACCGCGGATGACGGTCTCACCATTGCCCAGAGCGTTGCCCAACAGACCCTTGGGATTCCATGCGAAGCCGAACGCCGGCTGTGGCGTGACATGCCAGGGCTTGTAAGGCTGGTCATGGACGGAGATAACAGGGTTCATGTCGCCGCTAAGCGTACCCGGCTTGAAGAGATCGCCCACCGCGGTCGGTCCGTAAATTGCTGTCTCGTCCGCCGAGTGATATTGCCCCGTCAAGTCCTTCTCGGGCCCGTAGTAGTCCCAGCGGAGGCCGAAGTTCAGTGTAAGGTTCGGCTTCACCTTCCATGAGTCCTCACCGAAGAAGCCGTATGCGGACGCCACTTCGTCCAGAGGATACTCGCTCAGTGTGCCCGTGGGAGAATATGTTCCGGACTTGATGTTGTAGGAATTCTCACCATTGACACCGCTCAGTCTTCCAGTCAGGATGGCGTAGAGCTGCTGCGCATTGCCGGCATCCGTAGGGTTCATACCCAGTGCGCTAGGGCTGAGAGCGTTCAGAGCCGGATCGCCGTTGGCCAAGCCGAGGTTGTATTGGTAGAAACCGCCCGGCGCATTCCAGTAGTGATCCTGCTCGTGATACCACGAGGCACCGAACATGAAGGTGTGCCTCCCCTTCTCCATAGTCACAGCATCATCGAAGTTCAGGATGGGGTAGTAGGTATCAATCGGGAGCTGATAAGTTTGACCCGACATGGTGCCGCTTCCGTTGTTCGAATAGTTCCAGAAAACAGTAGGCTGGCTTGCATAGATCGGCGCGGCGTTGTAGGCGAACTCGGTCGCGTCATACAAATAGCCCGCCGTGAGCTGGTTGATGATGCTGGGTGAAATGATGTAATTGAAACCGAAGGAGGCGGTGTAGTTCTTGTTGAGGTTACCCGCTGTCTCGTTGCTGAAGGAACCTGGGAAGTCAGACGCATTGCTGCCCGGCTGGCTATCCTTCGTTTCAAGGTAGGAGAGATAAAATCGTGCTTTGCTGGTCGCGTCGTAATCGACTCGAACCGCCGGATAGTAGGTGATGTCTGGGTTGGCGTTGTTCCAGTTAAGCTGGTTGAGGTTCGGATCAGATGTAGGGGACACGCTCCCGCTCGATGCAGCCGAGTTAATCTTCGCGAGCTCACTGGCGATTTCGGAATTTACGGTGCTGGGAAGGCCAGCGTTCGCCGCTACGGTCAGCACATTGACGGTGCGGCCGGTCGAGTCTGTGAAGTTGCCAGCCTGCGCGGCCTGGGTGAACAAATTGTTTGAAGTGGGATACCCGCCGGGCCGCCTTGAAGTGGCGAATGAACCAAAGAAGAAGAGCCTGTCGTGAAGAGCCGGGCCGCCAATGGCGCCGCCGAAGTCGTTCAAGATGAGCCTTGCTTTCGGCGTGTTGGTGGCGTCGCTGACCCAACCGTTTGCATTCAGATAACTGTTGCGGAAATCCTCGAAAAGCTTCCCATGGAATTGATTCGTGCCCCGGCGCGAGACGAAGTTGAGCTGGGTTGTTGCCGTGCCAAAGCCCGAGTTGAGATCGAGCTGGTCGGTCTGGACCGTCATTTGTTCGATGTCTTCCAGACGTGGTGAAACATTGGGCTGAATGTTGCCCCCGAACTTCATACGGCTGGTGCTGCTCGCCATGCCATCAATATTGTTGCCCTGGTCAACCAAAGGCAGGCCGTTGTAGGTTCCCTGGCCACTCCCGCCAGAGAAACCGGGGATCCCCGTGGCGAAAGACGTAATGTCGCGACCAGCGAGCGGCAGGTCTTCAATCTGCTTGACATCGATTACTGTACCGATGGCATTAGAAGAGGTATCGATCACCGGTACAGCCTCTGACGAGACCGTCACCGTTTGGGTGGTCTGCCCCACCGGCAGAGTCGCCGCGATGGTGGTGGTTTGCGCGGCCTGAACCACCACTCGATCGTACTTCTTGGTTGCGTAGCCCTTCCTCGAAATGGTGAGGCTGTAAGCTCCGATCGCAAGATTGACAAATGTGCGGGAGCCGTCTTGACCAGTGATCGCCGTGCGGGTATCGTTCGTGCTCACAGCTCTGAGCGTGAGCTCAGCGTTGGGGATGACTGCGCCGGATGTGTCGAGGGCCGTGACGATCAGGGTGCCTTCAGTGCCGGCCTGCGCAAATGCCGCCACGGCATAAGCCGCGAACGCGACAGCCAGGCAGGTGGCTGTTAACAATCTTTTGAAGTTGCGGGGCGTCATAGAAATTCTTCCTCCCAAATTCTTGTAAAAACGTTTTCTTTTGTTCTTGCGACTGGTGTATTCACCAGGGAAATTAACGAACTCTGCGGGTGCACTGGGGCCTGGTGCCGTCCTGAAACAGCGCAAAAGCCTATTTGAATGTCAATTTGTATTGCAGATTGTATCCAATTGTCAAGAACGTTTTTGAATCAATGAAAATAAGGCAATTTGAACACAACTACCGCGCTTTTTCACAAGCCTTCTATCGGTGCGGCGGTTCGGTCGATGCCTTCTTCTGAGCCAGCAGTCGCGCCATTTGCGCGCTTGCCTCTGCGGCTTTTTCCTTCTCTCCCAGTCTGTGGTAAGCGGTGGAAAGAGCCGCGTATACCGCAGGATCGTTGGGCTCAAGCCGTTGCCCAATTTCCAGGTGCGCGACGGCCTCACTAAAACGACCCTCCCGCATATAAAGCTTCCCGAGCGCAATCTGCGTGGAGGAATAATTCGGATGCGCCGTTGCGGATTGTTCGAGGGCAGACCGCGCTTCCGCGAACTCCGGCTGCCCAGGTATGGCGCCCTCAAAGAGCAGCACCGAGCCCAACAGCGACAGCGTCTGATAGTCGCGGTGACCTTCTCGAACGGCTTTGCGCAACAGGTCTCTTGCAACCGTTAGATTGTCTTCGTAAAGATTCTCCTGCACGAGCGCGAGGACGCCAATGTAGCTGGACGGCGCCAGCCGTGCGGCTGCCTCGAAGTCCGGTTTGGCCTCATCAAACCTGTCGAGGCGCGCTAGAAAGAGCGCCCGCTCATAATGCAACCGCGCAGAGTCGGGGAGTTGCTGGAGTCCTGAATTTGCGACGCGCAGGCCCAATTCGTAGTCGTCATCGTCGGAACACGCATCGGCCATGAAGGCATACAACTTTTCGCTCTTCGGAGTTACCGCGGCTGCGCGCTGAAAGGCTTCGAAGGCCGCCCGCGACTGATGGTTGCCGAGATATGCCTGCGCGAGAAGATTGTCTACTGTCGGCGTTTCGGAGCCGGACTTCCGCAGCGCCTCCAGGGTAGAGATCGCCAGCGCATACTGGTTGGTGCCGACGTAGCAGATTCCGAGATTAACGCCGGTGGCATACGGCGCTAGTCCAGCCGTTTGTGCAGTCAACAGATGCGGAATGGCCTGAAGCAGCATGCCGGACCGGGTCAGGCGTGTTCCCATGTCGAGCTCAGCTCGAGCCGATGTTTGTTGCACCGCGCTGTTGGCCGTCTGCGCCGCAACAGGGAAAACCGGACGGCAAAAAAGCCAGCAGAGCAGCCCAATCCCCCAACCGGCGGTGATGTGCCGCTTCGCCATTCAGGCACAATTCTACCCTTGTAATTGGAATACCTTTTTGTATACATTTCTGCCTGCGACAGTTTCAGCTCACGGCGAGGTATTTCAATGGACAGAAGGCGATTCCTTCAAAGCGTGGCTGCAAGCACCGTGGCCCTTAACACCCTGAGTTCGCTCGCTCTCGAAGCTCCGGCTGGGGTTGCCGGGGCATTTCAGGAAACCATTGCCTCAGACAAGGCGCCCATTGAGGGTCACACGCTCCTCTGCTCCTTTGAAAGGAGCAGCGAACACTGGAAGGTATATGAAGACCTGCGAGTTCGCGATGGGGTGATCACATTCGTTTCATCAAATGGATCTGCGCGGGTGCTGCCCAAGACGGCAGAGGCCGTCTTTGCAGAGGATGGGCCTCCATATCTCGGGCTCGACCTGAAGGATATCGGCATGACACCGCGCGATCTCCTCGCTGATAAGTTGCTCGCCCGTGGCGATCCTGACGAGGCTGAGGTCCGCAGAGCTGCGCCGCCCATGGACTCCGCGAGCCGCGGGGGGCGGGGCTACCGCCCGCACTGGAACACCTTCGTCGGCACGCGCGAATGTAGTGACACCATGCCGGTGTATCCAAGCGGCAATACTCGCACCTATCACCCCATCCAATATTTTGGCGAGCTAACGCAGGCGCGGTCCGAAAAGCGGCACGAGGGCCTGCTGGGTGGCTGGATGCCCGCGGTGCGCAAGGTTTTACCCGGTGATGACGGCGGGCATTACGAAATTGTCGTGTTCGGTGACGTGCTTGCGAAAGACCGTTTCATCGTTCAAACATGGCATCGCACCGCGCACATACAGAATGGAAAAATGCTCAAGGTGGAGTACGGCTATAGCTATCCGGCGTATTCGAAGCGACGCCAGGAGCCGCAGGCTGATGAGTTCTATCGCGGACTGCTGGAGTTAGCCGAATACTGGGACCGGTTGATGCATGAGGGCATCAGTACAACGCTTCCGGATCCAAGCTGGTCCAATATGGTCCGCTATGCGTTTGTGAAAGAACAAATGGTGCGGCCTGGCGGCGTTTATCCGAAATATGGCGCAGTGGATCGCGATTATTACGGATCCGAGTACGACGGCTTTCAGGACACCTTCACCATGTCGTTCTACTCCAACATGGAATGCGGACGGCTGACCGAGGCCCGCGAAGTTTTCGACAATTACTTCACGCATTTTGTTGACGACAAGGGCATCGTCAACATGCGTGGGCCGGAGACTGGACAGTTCGGCCTCACGCTTTCGCTCATTGCGCGCTACCACAACTACACTGGCGACAGCGCGCTGCTGCGCAAGCATCGTGAGAAGATCGAGGCCACCGCAGCGCTTCTCGCCGGACTCCACGATGAAGCGCTGCAACTTCCAACTTCCGATCCCGGCTACGGACTCATCCATGGCTGGTGCGAATCGGATTCGTGCCTGATGCCAGAGCCCTCCGTGTGGTGGAAACCTTACTTCTCCAACAGCGCCTTCGCGGTGCGCGGATGGCGCGACTTTGCGGCTACCTGGGACAAGCTGGGCACAAGCGGCGGAAAGACGCTGGCCGACTCTTTGAATCGTCGCGCGGAACAATTGCACAAGCAGCTTGTTGCAAGCATCGATGCGAACTTGCGCCGCGACATGAACCCTCCCTACATTGGGCCGCTTCCCGGCGCAAAGTTGACCTTTCTTGAGTCGCTAAAGACACAGCACCCCAGCGAGCAGCAGTGGGTGCATCGCTGTTATGCCGAGTTGCTTCAACCCGGGGTTCTTCCCGCCGCGCAGGCCAATGCCGTAATTGATTGCATGCGCGCCTACGGATCCACAACCATCGGTGTCGTCGCGAATGTGGAGCGGCCCCATCCGAGTGGCCGCGACATCCTTGGCTTTATTTCCTATGGATACGCGAAGGAGTTGCTGCGGCTTGATCGCATCGAGGAGTACATCCTATTTCTATACTCGCACCGCTACCACGACCACTCTCGCGGCAGTTGGACAGCGGGCGAGGTATCAGGAATAACAGGCGATGGCGCGCTCTTCTGCATTCCTGCGCAACAAACTATCCCATTGCTGGTCCGTTGGATGCTGGTGTTTGAAGACGCCGACGAAGACACGCTCTACGTTGGCCGAGCTTTGCCGCGCGCGTGGATTGCTACCGGAAAGCCGATAAGCATCAAGGGCGCTCCCACTCGCTGGGGTCGTGTGGATTATCATGTCGCGCCGCGCAGAGATAGCGAGCTTGTGGGGACCATCGCGATCGAGGGAACCGGAGAGCTGCCGAAAAATATTCAGGCAAGATTTCGCGTGCCCGAGGGCAAGCAAATCGCGGGCTTCACAGTAAATGGAAAAGCAGTTACAACAGCAGGCAAAAACAAAGATACCGCCGTCATCGCGCCGCATCGCGAAAGGAGATTTGAGGTGGTCGCTCATCTGGCATGATGCCCCCAAGACGCAACGACATCTCGTCGGTCCTATCTTGATTTGACATCTACAGGTAGACTAGAAGATTGTGGTTGTATTCCAAATTGTATTTTCTTTACCGCTCCGGCTTCGCCCGGACAAAGAATGAGGGATCGCAAATGAAACATAAGGTAACTCGCAGGGGATTTTTGGGCGGAGCGGCATTGTTCGGCACTGCGGCACTGCTGCCGTCTACAGCATCGGCGCTGAAGGAGAGCGCACCAGCGTTCGGCACCGGCAAAGACACCGCTGTCCAGAGCCTCACGGAATCAGCAGTGGCCAAGGTTAAGTGGAACGCCAAGCCATTCTCCATGACTGATGTGCGCCTGCTGCCGAGCTTCTGGAAAGACATGATGGAGCTCAACCGAAGCTGGCTCTACTCCCTGCCCAACGATCGGCTTGCGCATATGTTCCGCGTTACGGCGGGCATTCCCTCTGACGCCGACCCGCTCGGTGGATGGGAAGCTCCTGACTGCGAACTGCGCGGGCACTTCGCTGGCGGGCACTATCTTTCAGGCTGCGCGCTGTTGTACGCGAGCACAGGCGACACTGTAATCGCGAATAAGGCCGCCGAATTGGTAAACGTTCTCTCCCAGTGCCAGAGCAAAGACGGCTATCTCGGAGCCTATCCCGCGGACTTCTATGACCGGCTGCGCAATCACAAAAGGGTCTGGGCGCCGTTCTACACCTATCACAAGATCATGGCCGGCCACATTGATATGTACCAGCACTGCGGGAACAAACAGGCGCTCGAAACCGCAGAAGGCATGGCCCGCTGGGCAAAATCATATGTCGACCCCATCAGCGATGCGGATTTCCAGAAGATGATGAATGTTGAATACGGCGGCATGCAGGAGTCGCTCTTCAACCTGTACGGGATTACCGGCAAGGAAGAATACGCCGAACTGGCGCGGCGCTTCAGCCATCACGACTTTTTCGACCCGCTTGCGCAGAACCAGGACGACCTTCCCGGCCTGCATGCCAATACGCATATTCCGCAGGTGATCGGAGCCCAGCGCGGCTATGAGCTTACGGGAGACGAAAAGTTCCGGCAGATCAGTCAGAACTTCTATCAGATCGTCCTCGACCATCACTCTTACGCCACGGGGGGTACCAGTAACGGAGAGTTCTGGCATAAGTCGGACGCCATCGCCACCCAGCTGGGGCCTGCTGCCGAAGAGTGCTGCTGCTCCTACAACATGATGAAGCTTGCCCGTCACCTCTTCGGGCAACAGCCTGATGCAAAGCATTTCGACTACTACGAGCGGCTGCTCTACAACGTCCGCTATGGCACACAGGATCGCAATGGCATGCTGATGTATTACGTCCCGCTTGAGTCGGGCATGTACAAGACTTTCGGCACGCCGTTCGACTCCTTCTGGTGCTGCACGGGAACGGGTTCTGAGGAGTACTCGAAGCTCAACAACTCGATCTACTTCCACGACAATGACGGAGTCTTCGTCAACCTCTTCATTCCCTCAACGCTCGACTGGAAAGAGCGCGGTTTCAAGCTACGGCAGACCACCAAGTTCCCGAATGAAGAGCGCATCACGTTCAACATCGAAAGTGCCCCGTCAAAACCCACTGCGTTGAAGATTCGCGTGCCCTACTGGGCGACTGGCGGGTTCAACGTGGCGATCAACGGATCGCCGCAGGATGTAACTGCGACGCCCTCGAGCTACTCAACCCTGCAGCACGACTGGAAAGCCGGCGACGTCATCACGATCGATATCCCGCTCACGTTGCATGTGGATACCGCTCCTGACGACAAAACAGCCCAGGTAGCGATGTACGGGCCCCTGGTGCTGGCTGCCCGCCTGGGCACGGAAGATCTCACCCTGTCAATGATCTATGGCGACTCCGGTCCTCGCGGCTGGGGAGACGCTTATCCCATGCCGAAGGTGGATATGAAGCCGTTCCCCCACCGCGAAAACGGAAAGTGGGTGGAGGCGCCGCCACCTGACCCGAACGCTGTCTGGTTCGAGCAGGCGGAGGCGACCCGCGAATACCCGCTGGTGTTCCGCACCAAAGGACGCGGACTGAAGCACACGCTGGTGCCACTGAACCAGATCATGGATGAGCGCTACTCGGTCTATCTGCACAACGCGACCGCAGAGCCGTCGACGATGTTCCACAGATCGAATAGCTAAAAATGTGAGCCGGGCATTGAATGAATGCCCGGCTCACATCCCGCCGCGTTTACCAGCTTCCGCGCTCTCCGAAAACGTCGATCACGTGTCCAAGCCGCTCGCGGCCTTTCTCCCAGTTGACTTGCAGGCTCCGCTCCATGCGGTTGGCGTCTCCGGCTATCAACGCCGCGATAATCTCGTTGTGCTCATCAATCGAGTACTGGAGATTGCCAATGATCGAACTCGCGTATAGCCTCCAATAGCGTTCCACCTGCGGCTCAATCATTTTGTGCAGGTTATGCAATCGGGGGCCTACGCCGGACTCAACCACCAGCCGGTGAAAATCGCGGTCAACATCAAAAATCGCGGCCTGTTCGGTAGGGTGGTCCTTAATCTCCGCGAGTTTCTGATTCAGGTTCTTGAGCTTCTGGGCAATCTCCAGCCGTTCCGCCTTGGGAAGCGTCGCTGTAATGCGACCTGCGAGACCCTCCAAACGGCCTATGATGGCGTACAGCTCGTTTGCGTCTTCCTTGGTCAGCGGGCTCACAATCATCCGCGATTTGTTAGCAGTGCGGTGTACGCGAATGTAGCCTTCCTGCTGAAGCCATTGCAGCGCTGCGCGCGCCGGAGTGCGGCTCAGGTGCAGCCGCTTCGCGAGCTCGCCCTCTACAATCCATGTGCCCGGCGAGAGCTTGCCCTGTACGATGAGCTCCCGAACCTGGTGCATGGCGGAAAGCACGCTGGTGCCATGTTCCCGCTTTACGCCTGCGCTTTTTGATGTTCTCTTGGTCTTCGTAACTGTCATCTGTCTCGCCCAAACCCATCCGGCAAATCGATTGCAGCAGGTTCGCTGCCCAAATGGCGCCCCAAAGAGAGCGCCGCTTAAATTGTATCCATAATAGTTCACACTGGCGCGTCGAAATGCGCCGTCCGGAATTCCTCAAGGTAAACGAACCTTGTTTGTCTATGCCGGGTCAGGTTGGACTTTATCGCTTTTGTAATCGCGACCCAACGCCGGGCCAGACGAGGTATGGGTCGACCCCGTCTAGTTCTGTGGTCGCGTGTGCCCGATGGCCTGGTCCGCCCAGGCAATGAAGTACTTCATATTCGGGGCATCTGTGTGGCCGCCGTCGTCCTGACGCCATGCCAGCCGGCCCGCCAGCAGTCCGTCGTTCACCGGAGGCATCTTCGCCGCATGGTAGTCCTCGTGCACGCCGAGACCCTTCACGCCGAGCAACTCATACACCCGGCTGGCGTCCACGGTGGCCATATAGCTGCCCTGATGGTCGAGCCAGTGCGCATCGCCCTTTGAAGGAAGTCCATAGCTGATGAAGGTGAGGCGCGGCGCGCATAGCGCGATTAGTTCGTTCGAGTCCACGGGAATATCGCCGGGGTTCATGCTTCCGAAAGTAGCCTTCGACGCGCCATATTTCATGAAGTTTCCTGCCATCCAGTAGTACTCGCCCCCCGTCAGGCTCTCCACGGCTTCACCGTAGTTGCGTCGCAGGAGCGTCGCTCCTCCCTTGCCAGACGAGCCCACCAGCACCATCGCGAATCGTTGATCAAAGGCCATTGTGACCAGCGCCGCTTTCCCATAGCGCGACACGCCTTCGATTCCCACGTGTTTTGCATCCACACCCGGATCCGTTTCGAGATAATCCACCCCTTGGCCCGCGCCCCATGCCCATGAGCGCAGCGCTCCCCACTGGTCGGGCTTGCGCGGCTGGCCCTTGTTTACAAGGCCTATGATCCCCCGCGTCAACCCGGCCCCGTTGTCAGCCTGAACGCTTGCCGGATCAAGTAGAGCAAATCCCCAGCCGTCTTCCACCAATTGCCACGTGTTAGGCAAGCCACCGTCCGCATTGAGCTGCGGAAAATGGAATGGCGTGCGCTTGAAAGGCTCCCACGCCGGATGCTCTTCGAACACTTGCTTGAGCGAAGGGTCCTTCGCAATCATCAGTTTCTTCCACGCCGAGTTGATGCGCGTGAACTCGTCATTGGACGGTTCATTCGGAGCGGGAAATCCTGCTGGGCCAAACATCATAAGCACCGGCACTGGCCCCTTCGCGTTCGCGGGAGTCACCAGCGTCATGTGAATATTCACGTTGATCAGCGGGTAAGACGAGTTATCGACGCGACCGACGAGGTCCTTCGCAATCACGGGCGTGAAACCGATCATCTCGTGGTCTACGGCGTTTACGTGCCAGGTTACCTTCGGCACGTTCGTCGGAACGAATCCATAGACGTACTTCTGATACATCTCCACGATCTGCGGACGCCGCTTCTTCCACCACATCGCTGCCGTCGTCACCTTCTCGCCATTGTTCATGATGAGCGGATGGGGCAGGTTAGGATATGGGTTTGCTTTCGATTCGTCATAGTTGGCGTGGTTGGGCGCGTTCTCATCACCACTTGGTCCGGGCCGCAGCGTTTCAATGCCCAACTGGTTCATCATGTTCTGGTGGTCCTGCTCGGCGGTAAATGTTCCGGGCGGTTGAAACGCCACTTGGCGAGCCGCATTATCCTGTGCAGAGACAACAATTGGCATAGCAGAAACAAATCCCAGACCCGATAATGCGAGAACCCATCCAAACCCAACGGGCATCCGTCCCTCCAAATCAATATGCTTGCAGCACTAAGAAAAGCGATTTATCGTGATCATGCTACACCCTCATCCATGAATTCCGCTCGAAAGTATTTTCGGCCTTTTGTCTTGTTCGCAGCGCTCGTCTCTGCCTCCGCACTTTGCGTCGCCCAACGCGACACTGGGCCGCAAACCTGGATCGCCACGTGGGGCGCCGCACAGCAAATCCCCGAGCCCTCGAATGCATTGCCCTCGGACGACCTGCGCGACGCTACCGTGCGTCAAATATTTCATCTCTCAGCGGGCGGATCGGCGCTGCGCGTCCACATCTCCAATGCGTTCGGGACGGAGGCACTGCACTTCTCCTCCGTACACATTGCCCGGCCGCTCGCTGCCGACTCATCCGCGATTGACCCAACCACCGACCACGCACTTACCTTCACTGGAGCCCCGGGCGTAACCGTTCCCGCTGGCGCAGAGTTCGTCTCCGATCCAATCGCATTTCCGGTTGCGCCACTCTCCAATCTCGCCGTGACGTTCTACCTCGCCGATCCACCCGCGCGCGAAACCAGCCATCCCGGTTCGAGAGCAACTTCTTATTTCGTGCATGGAAATCTTGCTAGTGCAGCCACGCTTCCCAATGCCGGCAAGGTCGATCATTGGTTTCAGATTTCGGAGATAGACGTCGAAGCTGCACCCCAAGCCGCTGCCGTCGTCGCACTCGGCGATTCCATTACTGATGGCCATGCTTCAACAACAAACGGCAACGACCGCTGGACCGACATGCTCGCAAATCGCCTTCAGCAATCACCGGCAACACGAAACGTCGGAGTGGTGAATGAAGGCATCGGTGGAAACCACTTGCTCACCGACGGCCTCGGGCCGAACGTACTGGCGCGCTTCGACCGCGACGTGCTTGCCCCCGCTGGCGTTCGCTGGGTCATAGTGTTTGAAGGCGTAAACGATCTCGGTGGCCTCACGAGACGGGGTGAGGTACCCGCTTCGCAGCATGCCACGCTTGTGCACCGGATTACCGCGGCCTATCAGCAAATCATCGACCGTGCCCACACGCACGGCATTAAGGTCATCGGCGCAACCATCACTCCCTACGCCGACTCAGACTACTACCATCCCGATCGCTTGAATGAAGCTGACCGGCAAGTGGTGAATGCCTGGATCAGAGCAGCGGGCCACTTCGATGCCGTCATCGACTTTGACGCCGTCCTGCGCGATCCGAAACACCCTGACCACATGGTGCCAGCCTATGACTCAGGCGACCACTTGCATCCGTCGCCCGCCGGATATCGCGCGATGGGCAATGCCGTCCCGCTTAGCTTGTTTGCACAAGGGCATCCGCCGAATTATGCGAAAGTGGCTCCTCCGCCCAGTTGACGGCTGCCTCCGCCTGTTCCGCTTGAGCCAATTGGATCCAGGTCAACCGTCTTGCCTGAGTTCATTGCATTGGTGTGGCGGCTCCCGCGTTGAAAAACGAGCGCGGCGGCACCGCGAAGGCGAGCAATCTCACCCTCATGGCTTGGCCGAATCACGGGAGGCGTTCCGGCCAGCGTGACACCAGCGACCTCCTTTTCAATGAGCGGCGCAAAGCGATGCCAGGCAACCGTGAGGTCTCCTGCAATTAGAACCGTACTGGGAGAAAGGCCTGCGATAATCATCCGCAATCCACGGCCAATCCACATGGCTTGGGTGGCCAATGCTTTCGCGGCGGCTGAGTCACCTTCTTCCGCCAGATTGATCAGATCGTGAAACGTCGCCGCCGGGCCATTCGGCTTCAATTCCCGGAAATAGCGCAGCGCGGCACGGCACGATCCAAATACCTCCCAGCATCCGTTCTTTCCGCATCGGCACGGCGGACCATGGGGATCGACCGGCACATGGCCGAATTCCCCCGCCATTCCGTCGTGGCCCGATACTACCTGCCCATTGGCCAGCACGCAGGCGCCTATGCCCTCTGAGACGGTTATCAACACCGCGTCGCGAACTCCGTCCATGCGCGCAAATATCAGTTCCGCAAGCATGCAGGCTGTGGCTGCGTTCTCCATCACCACCGGCAGGCCGACCTGCGTTTCCACAATCTTCTTTATGTCGCAGTCGTCCCATTTCAGGTTGGGAGCGAATATTAGTCTTTGCGATGCGGGATTCACCCTGCCCGGCAAACTGATTCCAACCCCAACCGCCGATTTGCGCGCTGACGAGAGATGCATGCGCTGCATGCAGCCGACCAGCAGCTTCATTGAAGCTTCAGCATTGGAGGTAAGCGGCACAAGCGATCGCGATAGAAGCCGCCCGTTCACGTCAATAATCGCCACGCTGGCCTGCCGCGGATGGATGTCCACCCCAAGCGCAACCAGATCTTCATTCAACCCGATCAGCGTAGGCCGCCGTCCTCTCGGAGCAGACCCCATCGCGCCTTCGCGGATCCAGTTCTCTCCAATTAACTGCTCGACGATCTGAGAAACCGTGCTGCGCCCCAGCCCGGAGCGCCGCGCGATGTCAGCCCGTGAAATGGGCTGGTTTGCACGGATCAGCTCAAGCACAATGTCGCGATTGATCGTCCGCACTGTTTCGCTGGTCGCGAGTTGCGCCTCTGCCAGATCGATCCGTTTTATGCCGTGCCTGTCGTGCCGCAAATGGGTTAAACCTTCGCTATTGAACACAATACACTTGCCTCAATTACCGGCGTTGCTCCGCTCGCCGCGCACTCGCCCGTTTGGCCCTTCATCGCTCATCAAAGCCCCTTATACCCGACAAACGTTTTTCTTCCGCATATAGTTCGCAACGCTAACAAAATATTGGTGACACCAATACCGAAAGGGCGCGCTCCTGCCCTACGCACACCATTTGCTTTTAACTTTATCGATTTTTCATCGAGCGGCGTCTTCACGCATCATCTCTCTCGGGGGGCGCATGTGCAAGAGAAATCTTCACTTCGGCCCGCAATTCATTTCCAGGCCCAATAAAGGTCTCTATTTCCCGAGATTCTACTTAATGCTTTATTAAAGCGATTTTCCTCTTGACATCTCTACGTTTCGCTACCTATAGTTCAGGACGCTAACAAAGTTAGGGCCAAAGACGAACAAATAACGCACAGGCTCAGACGTCGAGGCTCATTTGTTGGCGAACTTTTAGGAGGCATGTCCAAATGAATAGTAGATTTGGCGTTTTCGCTAGTCGAGAACGTAGGCGAGATCTGCGGCAGCGCTCCGGAGGCGCGTGGTGGCTCCTTCCCGTTATAGGGCTGGCGCTATTGCTGTTCTCCACCCCTGCAACGCACGCCCAAACCACTGCACAGCTATCGGGAACAGTCCAGGATTCCACCGGAGCTGTCATTCCCGACGCACAAGTCAAGCTCGTCAACTCAGCAAACCAGGACACCCGCGTCGCGACAACAAACGGTGCGGGGCTTTTCGCATTCCCATCCCTCGTGCCAGGCACGTATTCGGTGCAAGTTACGGCAAAAGGCTTCAACTCAAAGCAGGTGACCGGAATCGTCTTGAATGCGGGCGATACACGCGAGGTCCCGGCGATCGTTCTTGCAGTGGGGAGTTCAGTCGAGAGCGTCACCGTGCAGGCGCAGGCGCAGCTTATCCCCACTACCACTGGGGCCCGGTCAGAGGTTTTGGATTATAAAGACATCCAGAACGTCGCTCTGGAAGGCCGCGACGTCACCGAGATGCTCAAGGTGCTTCCCGGTGTGGTCGAATCGCCGAACGGACTCAGCAATGGCCCATCGTTCAGCGCGATTACCGTCACTGCGCAGACCAGTTCCATCGGCAACGGTCTGAACATCAGCGGTGCGGAATACCGAGGCCCGCAGACCCTCCTGTCCGACGGTGTCAACGTCATCGATCCAGGAGACATGGGCGGCTCCATCGGCACCATCAACCCTGAGATGGTGCAGGAAATGAGCGTCCTGACCTCGAACTTTGGCGCGGACCAGGAATTCGGGCCGATCGTGGTCAGCACCATCAGCAAATCCGGCACCGACCACTACCATGGCGAAGGCTATTTCGACGCACGCAATGATGCCTTAGACGCCAATGACTGGCAGAGCAATCACCAGCACCTCGGAAAAGGCGGCGCTTCTTATTACTATCCTGGCGGCAATTTCGGCGGGCCAGTCCCCAAAACCAATAAAAAGCTTTTCTTCTGGGGCGGCTATGAGCGTTGGCTCCAGAACCAGGGAAATGCGAACATCCTGAAATCTTATATCCCCAGCCCCGAAATGATGGCTGGAGACTTCAGCAGCGACAACGCCGATAACAACGCTCTATGTCCAAAGGGCTTTTCGTCAAATGTTACCGGCCAATGGTGCAACGACCTGTCCGGCACGGTATTGCCTGACGGAACCTCACCAACTCCTGCCGGCAACGGCGCAACCGGAGCCATCATTCCCGCAGCGGATATCGATCCAGCCAGCAAGGCTCTCTCCAGCTTCTGGCCCAAGGCGAACGCCAATCCGCAAACAACACCTGGTGGATACAACTACGTTCAGCCGGTCATCAACCACGTAGACGGCTGGGTATGGCGCGCCCGCGTTGACTACAACCTGAGCGACAGCACCAAGCTCTACATCTCCTATCAGCAGGAATTCAGCTCCTCTCTCGACCAGGGGAACGGCGCCCACATCTACTGGACCCCGGGCAATTCGATTCCCTATCCCGGCGGAGGCTTGTATCAGTTCTCGTATACCAAGACCGCAGCCGGCCATTTGATTCATATTTTCAACAGCACCACGACGAATGAGTTGATCGCAAGCTGGGGTGAAGGCAATCTGCCGAACGAGCCCGCCAACACCAAGGGCGCGTTCAAGAGCACCTTTGGATATCCCACAGGCGCGGGCTATGGCGAGGTATTCTCGCCGGGTTCAAATCTAGCACCCGCCTATGGCTCAAAGGGAAACTTTACTTTCCCGGACTTCTCGCAGGGAGACGACTACGAGCCTTCGGGCGTCTATCAGGTTCGCAAGGAAGTTCCATCCTTTGCAGACAACTTCACCAAGGTCCTTGGTGCGCATACGCTGAAGATAGGCGCATTCACGCAAAATACCTCCAACTATCAGGGCGGCGGCCAGCAGATGAACGGTAGCCTCAGCTATGGCGGCGGCGCACCAAATGAATTCCTGGGACTTGCATCGGTTGGATCACCTAACAACCCAACCGCCAACTTCGTGATGGGTTCGCTGACCGGTTATAGCGAAGCGAACAAATCGCCAAACAGCGACATGGCCTACCAGAACACTGCCTTCTACGTGAACGACAACTGGAGGTTCAACAACCGTATCAACTTCGAGATTGGCGCTCGTATCGAACATGTTGGCCACTGGTATGACCGTACCGGCGTCGGAATGGCCGTCTTCTATGCCGATCGCGTTGCTTCCGACTATTACGCCGGCAAAGCGGAGCCTGGTTTCTATTGGCACGCAATCGATTCTGGTGTTCCGCTCAGCGGCATGCCAAACCGGCTGGCCTTCATCTCCCCGCGTTTTGGACTCTCCTGGGACTTGTTCGGAACAGGAAAGACTATGATCCGCGGCGGATGGGGCACCTATCGTTGGCAGGATCAGTACAACGACTACGCTGCCGATCTGCAGACAGCGCAGAGCATCCGGTCGTATAGCCTGCCGGGTGGCAACGAAATCCTGACCTCGGAAGTCGGCCTTATCAATACACCCGCTGCCCCGGCGAATCTCAGACCGGCCGGAGTTGCAGGATCGCCGGGCTTTATTCCGGGCCAGCAAGGAACCAGCGGTACCTATACGGGCGCCGATCCAACAGACTACGGAATCCCGCTGACCTACACATGGAATCTGACAGTCGATCAGCAATTGCCCTGGAATTCTATGCTTGATATCGCCTACGTCGGCAGCAGCACCAGCCAGATGGACGACAACGGCGAGTCCAGCAACGGTTCCAATTTCCAGGCTCTTGCCGACCAGAACAAAACCCCGATTGGCGCAGTGTTCCAGCCCGATCCGAAGACTGGAATCATTGCAGACAATCCAGAGAACGTCACGCAGCAAACGGACGGAACAAAGACAGGAAATACCCTGGCCGATTACCACCCGTTTGGTCTGGAGTACGGCACGAACCAGGTCGTCATGCACCAGTCCACCTTCTACTCCAACTACAACGCGTTACAGGCCTCGTGGCAAAAGCGGGCGGGAAGTTTCGTGTTTGACTTCAACGGTACCTGGCAGAAGCAGCTCGGAACCGCGGCCTTCCAGATCAACCCATTCAACGAAAGGGCAGACTACGGCGTGCTGAACGTCGATCGTCCGTTCCTCTTCAACTCCAACTATGTTTATCAATTCGGCGACGTCGTACACGGCTTCAATCCCATCGTCCGCGGAGTCACCAATGGCTGGACGATCTCGGGCATCACGTCCTGGCAGGAAGGCGGCAGCCTCCAGCAGGAAAACGGATCACCGGGCAACTTCAGCCTGGGAGTTAGCTACGACGCTAATACTCTCCCAGCGAATGCAAAGGCCAATGGCATCACCACGGGCGTTGGTCCGCTTACCTACTATGGCACGGACGCCTCTCTCAACATCATGCCGATGCTGAGCTGCAATCCCAGGTCGGGACTCGGTTCCAACCAGCTATTAAAGCAAACCTGCTTCGCAGCACCTGCGGTTGGAAAGCAGGGCGGACAGAACTTCCCGTACATGCCGAATGCGGCATACATCGAGAACGATCTGGCGCTCTACAAGACCTTCAAGGTGCATGAAGCACAAAACGTCCAGTTCCGTGTTTCAGCCTTTAACTGGCTGAACCACCCGCTGCCGCAGTTCAGCAGTGGAAACCAATTGCAGTTACGGTACCTGCTCCCTTACGGAACCAGTCAACCCGTTCTCAACGCCGCTGCTGATTCTTCGACATGGGGCACTCTGGATAGCAAGTCCGGGGCACCCACCCAGAGAATCATCGAAGTCAACGTGAAGTACAACTTTTAGCCTCCAATACCAGGAGGGCGGGCTCAATACCCGCCCTCCATTTTTTTTTGCCCTGAGCCTTCACTCTTCCAATCAGCGCATTCCGATTTCGCGCGATGTAAAATCAAGCATCCAATCTTTTCCCGCCGTATGGTCCGCCGATCCAAAATCTCTGCCGCGATCCTGTTCGCTGTTGCCCCGCTCGTCTGGGGACAATCCGCCGGTCCGCTGCAACAGCATTACGACGACGCCCAAATGTTCCAGCAGTCGGGCAAGCTGACCGAAGCATCGCAGCAATACCACGCGTTTCTCGCCGACGCGCTCACTCAATTGGGAATGGGCTACAGCCTCGCGCGGGATTACAAGCAGGCAGCCGCCGCGTTCAACAACGCGCTCGTGCTCGCGCCTGGCTCCACGTCTCTGCTCCTCGACTCAACGCGAACGTCCTTGATGCTGGGCGACCTGGATAAGGTAAAGTCGCTTGCCACGGAAGTCATCCAGAACCATCCCGGCAATCATTCCCAACTCGCTGAGGCCCATCAACTGCTGGGCCGCGCGCTGCTTCATCAAGATCAGGACCGCGAGGCTCGCAAGGAGTTAGGAGCCGCCGTAATCCTCGATCCAACTTTCCCCAACGGATACGATCTCGCCATCGCCTGCCTCGATCTCGACGATGAAAAATGCGCGGCGCAAATCTTCAGCGAAATGGAGAAGTCATTCGGCGACGCGCCGGAGCTGCACATGGCGTTTGGCCGCGCCTATGGTGAGTCCGACTTCCAGCCACGCGCCGTCGCCGAATTTCAGCGTGCCATTCAGGAAGACCCACATCTACCCGAAGCGCACTATCTGCTCGCGGCCGCGCTACTTGGAAGCAATCAGACCAAGGTGAAAGAAGCGGTCGCTGCTCTAAAGCAGGAACTGCTGATCTCTCCGCATAGCGCGCAAGCCTACGCGGCGCTCGGCAAACTCGAAGCAAACGCCAATCAATACGCCAAGGCCGAAGGCGACCTCAAGAAAGCCATCACGCTCGATCCGCAGAATCCCGATCCCTGCCTCTATCTCGGCCAGATGTATTTCAGCCAGCACCGCTATAGCGAAGCGGAACCTTACCTTCGGCAAAGCATTCAGCTCACCGCAGACGCATCGCGCAATCGCTATCAGATACAGCGAGCGCATTTTCTCCTGGGTCGCATCCTCATACAAAAGGGCGACACCAACACGGCGCAAAAGGAGATGCAGATTTCCCGCGACCTCGCAAATAAGGCGCTCTCCCAGGATCGGACCAAACTAGCCGCGCTGCTTGATACCGACGCATCTCCGAAAACCGCCGCGGCAAATCCGGAAACCAGTACCGGTTCTCCGCGCATCGATCCCACGGCCCTTCACCGCGTCGAAGCGCTCGCCGCGCAATGGAAGCCCGCCATAGCCGACAGCTACAACAACCTTGGCGCCATTGCCGCGACCAATAGCGACTATTCCGCCGCCGTTGACTACTTCAAGCAGGCTGCCTCCTGGAATCCCTCCATGCCGGGCATCGATTACAATCTCGGTCGCGCAGCATTCGCAGCATCACGCTTTAGCGATGCCGTTCCTCCGCTGTCGCGCTATGTTGAGGCTCATCCTGCCGATCCCGGCGCGCGCAGCGTACTCGGAATCAGCCAATTTAAGGTAGGCAATTACCAGGGTTGTGTCGACGCCCTTCAGCCTGTGGCGGACCAAAGCGATCTCGCGCTACAGGTGCAGTATGTCTACGCCGAGTCGCTCGTTCGCTCCGGACATCTAAATGACGGACTAGCCCGGTTGCGCGCATTGGTTCAGGCACACCCGGGGGTTCCCGATGTGGATCGCGCCCTCAAAGAAGCGCTTGCGCTCAGCGCAAGACAGCACTGAGCACTAAACACCCTTCTTCTGCGGTTCCCAAATATATTTGTGGATTTGCAGATTCAGCCTTGCGTTTAAACCGTCAGCCAACATCCACTCCACCAGCTCGCGCGGATCAAGCAGACAATTTTCCGTCGTGCGCTCCGGCGATGGCGTTTTCGAAAACGCCGGCGAAAGCAGAACGGCTCCGGCGCGCTCATCCAGAACGTTATTGCGAATGAAATCGCGCGCATATTCATAGTCGTTCCGGTTGGTCAGGACGAACTTTAATTCGTCTCGGTCGGTCAACGAAGCAAGATTTGTAATCCTGAAGCGGCTCGCCTCGCCAGACCCGGGGCACTTCACATCAATGATCTTGTGTACTGCTTTGGGAACCTTCTCTACGGGGCGCTCGCCACTGGTCTCAATCATCAGCTCATAGCCTTCGCGCAGCAGCCGCTCCATCAGAGGAACCAATTCGCGCTCCTGCAGCAGCGGTTCGCCGCCGGTAAACTCCACCAGCTTAACCGGAGCCAGCTTTTCAATCTCCGCAACAATCCCGTCTTCCGTAAGCTTGTAGCCGCCCGTAAATGTGTACTCAGAGTCGCACCACGAGCAGCGCAAATTGCATCCTGCCAGGCGCACAAAGATGCACGGCCGCCCTGCGAAGCTCGACTCGCCCTGAACAGATTTATAAATTTCGATTAGATACACAGGCTATTCGTAGTAGGTTGCCGTAGTCGTGTCGGTTTCGTAAATCGTGCAATCCTTTACGTTCACACGGCCCTGCGTCAGCGACGCAAGTTGGTGGTTCGTCTCGTCGTAAAAGTAGCGCGCAATGTTCTCCGCCGAAGGGTTAATCTCCGTGAACGGTTCAAGGTCATTCAGCATCTGGTGGTCAAGCCGGTCAATCACGGGGCGCATCACCAGCTTCAGGTCCTTAAAGTCCAGCAGCAACCCGGAAACATCCAGCGTCTCTCCCCGCAGCGTAATGCGGACTTTATAGTTGTGTCCGTGCGGGTTTTCGCACTTGCCGCGATAATTCCTCAAATAATGTCCCGAGGAAAACTCGCGCTCGACGGTGACTTCATACATATCGTTTTGCTTTCCAGGGCGGATGTACCCTGCCTATATTGTAACTTCCGGCGCTACTAGGATTCGCTGGACTTCTACTTCCGGCGCCGTCGCGCCTGCAACTGTCGTTCGCGGTTCCGCCGATCCACTTGCTCGAACATCGCCGTCATCACGCCAAGCAGCGCAACAATCAAACCGATCACCGCAAGAAAAAGCGCCGTCGTCTTCCACAGTGACCCATTCCCCGGCAAACCCTGCTGAAAGCCGCTGCCTACAAAGCTCATGCCACAGGAGAAAAGCGCGAACAGCAACAGCGTTCCAGCCAGAATGTACAGGTTGCGGGCCATTTCTAGTCAATGCTAGCAGTTATGCCCCTGCGAAGAACTCCTCTACCGCGCCAATGTCCTGGGTCACGCGGTATGGCGGCAGGCTCTCAAGAAACACGCGCCCATACCTCTGCCGCTGAATCCGGGGATCCAGCAGCATCAGCACACCGCGGTCCTCCAGCGACCGAATCAAACGCCCGAAGCCCTGCTTCAGCGTAATCACCGCCGAAGGCACCTGGTACTCGAAAAACGGCTTGCCGCCGGCCTCTTCAATTGCTCTCATTCGAGCCTGAACCACCGGATCACTCGGCACGGCAAAAGGCAGCCGGTCGATAATCACGCAGCTCAGCGCCTCACCCTGCACATCCACTCCCTGCCAGAAACTCGACGTGCCGAACAGCACCGCATTCGGCGTCTCCCGAAACTGCTCCAGCAGCGCCTTGCGCGGAGCCGTTCCCTGCAGCAGCAATGGATAGCCCACCTCCACCAGTAGCCGCTCATACAAATCGTGCATCTGGCTGTAGCTGGTGAACAGGCAGAATGCACGCCCGCGCGTAATCTCCAGCACACGCCTTATGCGCTCCGCCGCCTGCTCCTGGAACTCCGCATCGCGCGGATCGGGCATCTCCGGCGGCAGATACAGCAAAGCCTGTTCGCCATAACGAAAATGCGACGGCACCACCAGCTCGCGCGCATCTCGCATGCCCAGTCGCTTCCTTATATGCGAGAACCCTCCCTGCACCGTCAGCGTGGCCGAGGTCAGCACCACACTCGGAAAGCTCTCAAACAGCAGCTCGCCTAACAACTCCGAAACATCAATTGGAGTCGCCTGCAAATGCGTGCTCGTGCTTCCCTGTCGTCCGCCGCGCCGCTCCAGCCAGAACACCGTGTTCCGGTCCTCGGCTTCCATTAGAAACTTCAATTGCTCGCGAATATCCGCGGTGCGCTTCCGCAGCGGCGGAGCCTCATCCACGCCGCGCACCCGCTCCAGTTCGCTCTCCAACCGGTGCAGCGCGTTCATCACGCCCAGATACAAATCACCCTGCGCTTCTAGAAACTCCTGGCGCGCGCCAAACTGCATCCGGCCCTCGCTTCCGGCTCCACGAGGCAGTGCGCCAAAGAATAATCGCGCCCGTTCCCGCGCCATCTGCGACGCGCTGCTTATGCCGGTATTCAGAGCCCCTTTCGAGCGCAGCATCGATTCCACATCGCGCGACAGCTCCTCGAATCGAACATTGCTCAGGCTTATGCCGAAATAGCTCGACGCTACGTCCTCCAGCTCGTGCGCTTCGTCAAAAATCACGATGCCGGCTTCCGGCAAGACGCCCGCATCAGGAGCCGCCTTCGCCTGCAGCTTGATCGCCAGATCAGCAAAGAAGAGGTGGTGGTTCACGATGATTACATCGCTCTCTGCCGCCCTCCGCCGCATTTCTGTAATAAAGCAGCGCTCATAGTCCGGACACGCCTGCCCCAGACAAGCTTCGCCCCTGGCGTCCAGCTTGGCCCAGACCGCGCTCGCCTCCGGCAACTCAGTAATCTCCACGCGATCACCCGTTTCCGTCGTCTTCTCCCATTCCGCAATCGCCTGGTACTGCGAAATCTCTTCCAGCCCGTTCAGAATCGGTTGGTTCCGAAGTGCGTAAAGCTTGTGTCTGCACAGGTAATTCGCGCGCCCCTTCATGTAGCACACGCGCAGCGGCCCCAGCAGCGACTCAAGAAATGGAATGTCCTTGAAGAAAAGCTGCTCCTGCAGGTTCTTCGTTCCGGTGGAAATAATCACCCGCCGCCCCGAGCGCAGCGCCGGCAACAGATAGGCCAGCGTCTTCCCCGTCCCGGTTCCTGCCTCCACAATCAGGTGCCGATTTTCGTCCAGAGCCCGTTCGACGGCGCGCGCCATCTCAAGCTGGCCCTTGCGGAACTCATAGGGAAGCTCCGAGCGTGCCAGCACCCCGCCCGGCGCAAAAAAGTCATACAGCGAAGGCAGCGAAGGCGTGGTCTGAGTGGTGGCCGGAGACATCTTCTCTACAGGATATTCGTACCTGAGTCGGCTTCAACGACTCGAGACGATAAAATCAAATGAGCGCATTACCTCAAGCGGAACGCCGCCACACTGGAACCCTTTGAAAAGCTCTCGTCCAAAACTGAATCGCGCCACGAGCGCGGCCCAGCCGCCCGCATCCGGCCAGCCAACCCTGGCCATCGTCGGGCGCCCCAACGTCGGCAAGTCCACGCTCTTCAATCGATTGACGCGCTCACGCCGCTCCATCGTAGGAGACGAGCCCGGCATCACGCGCGACCGCATCTACGGCCAGGTCGAGTGGGGCGGCCGCACCGCCCGCCTCGTCGACACCGGTGGCATCATTCCTGATGACGAAGCGCTCATCCCTGCTGAAATCTACCGCCAGGCCCGCACTGCGCTCGATGAAGCTGACGCTATCATCATGGTCGTCGATGGCCGCACCGAACTCGCCTCGCCCGACCTCGATCTTGCCCGTCTGCTGCTGCGCTCCGGCAAGCCGGTCTTTCTCGCGGTCAACAAAATCGACACTGAAGCCCTCGAGCCCGGCGCTGAAAACTTCCGCCGCCTTGGCATCAAAGAGCTCATCCCCATCTCCGCCGAGCACGGCCACGGCATTGACCACCTGCTCGACGCCGCCTTCGCTGCGCTTCCGCAAGTTGAAGAAGAGGTCCAACCCGAGGAACCCGGGCCCGCAGAAACAGAAACCGACGAGCACCAGCCGCACCGCACTCACGGCGAATTCCAGCAGCACGAAACGCGTCTAGCCATCATTGGACGCCCCAACGTGGGCAAGTCCACACTGCTCAACGCGCTCACCGGAACAACCCGCGCCATCGTCTCGCCCATTGCCGGAACCACCCGCGACGCCGTCGATGAAGTCATCGAATACGAGGGCAAGCGCCTCCGCATCATCGATACCGCTGGAATCCGCCGCAAAGGCAAAACCAGTCTCATGGCGGAAAAGCTCTCCGTCGTCATGGCCCGCCGCCATCTCGAAGCCGCGGACGTCTCGCTGCTCATCATCGACGCCACCGAAGGCGTCACCGCCTCCGACGCCACCATCGGCGGATACGCGCACGAGAGCGGCCGCTCCGTGGTCATCATCGTCAACAAGTGGGATCTCGTCACCACCGGACGCACTGATGGCAAACCGCCCGCTGACCGCAAGATCTTCGAGGACCAGCTTCGCCGCCATCTTAAATATCTCGACTACGCACCGGTACTCTTCCTGTCCGCCGCGCACGCTAAACAGGACAGCCGCAGCCTCAAGCGCGTACTCGACACCGCCATCCGTGTCGCCACCGAGCGCCGCAAGCGCGTCTCCACTGGCCAGATGAACCGCTTCCTCGCCCATATCGACTTCCAGCGCGCAGGCGTGCCCATGTCCAAGCGGATGCGCATCTTTTATATGACCCAGGCTGCCGTCGCTCCGCCCACGTTCATTCTCTTCACCGATCGCGACGTCAAGTTGCACTTCTCATTCGAGCGCTTTCTCGAAAACCAAATCCGCGCGGCATTCGGATTCGAAGGCTCGCCCATCTGGTTCAAAGTCAAGCCGCGCCTCAAAAAATCAGCGGAGAAGTCATCCCGAGCATGATCTCCATACGCCAAGCCACGCCCGCAGACGCGCCCCTCATCTTCGCCTTCGTCCGCGATCTCGCCGAATACGAGCGCGAGCCGCACTCCGTCATCACGACGGAGGAACAGCTCCTTCGCGACGGATTTGGCGAGGAGCGGTACTACGAATGCCTCATCGGAGAAGTTGACGGCGCGCCCGCAGGCTTCGCGCTGTTTTTCCCCATCTACTCTACGTGGCAGGGCCGCAGCATCCATCTTGAAGACTTGTTCGTCCGCCCCGCCTTTCGAGGGCACGGCATCGGCAAGGCACTGCTCCAGCGCGTCGCCGCCGTCGCCGTCGAGCGCAACTGTGCGCGCCTCCAGTGGGACGTCCTCGACTGGAACACTCCCGCCATCGATTTCTATCGCAGCATCGGCGCAGACATGCTCGACCAATGGCGTCGCATGCGCATCACCGGATCCGCGTTGACCACGCTTGCTGACGCGCCATCTCCCGAGAACCGGTCATGAAGATTCGCGTCATCGGCGGCGGCCTCGCCGGGCCGGAAGCCGCGCTCATCCTCGCGCGCCGAGGCCACGAAGTCGATCTCTACGAGATGCGTCCCGTCCGCAAAACGCCCGCGCACGAGACAGACAGCTTCGGCGAGCTCGTCTGCTCAAACTCCCTCAAGTCCGAATCGGAAAACACCGCCCCGTGGCTACTCAAACAGGAAATGCGCCGCGGCCACTCGCCGCTGCTCGCTTGCGCTGACTCGAGCGCCGTTCCCGCCGGCCACGCGCTCGCCGTCGATCGCGTCGAGTTCTCGCGCCTCATCGAATCCGCCATCGAATCCGAACCGCGCATCCGCGTCCATCGCGAAGAAGTTACCCAACTCGATCCCAACGACGGCATTTCCATCATCGCCAGCGGTCCGCTCACTTCCGACGCTCTCTCATCTGAAATCGCACGCCTTACCGGCAGCGATCATCTCGCTTTTTACGATTCCATCAGCCCCATCGTCGAAGCTGACTCCATCGACCGCGACCGCGTTTACTTCGCCGCCCGTTATAACAAAGGCACCGCCGACTACATCAACTGCCCCATGAATCAGGAGGAGTACAACCGCTTTTACGACGCGCTCGTCTCCGCCGAACAGGTCAAAGAAAAGGACTGGGAAAAGCTCGACTACTTCGAGGGCTGCCTGCCTATCGAAGAGCTCGCTCGCCGCGGCCGCGACACTCTGCGCTTCGGCCCCATGAAACCCGTCGGCTTGCGCGACCCACGCACCGGAAAAACTCCCTGGGCCGTTGTTCAATTGCGCTGTGAAAACCTCCGCGCCGACTCCTACAACCTCGTCGGCTTTCAGAATCACCTTAAATATGGCGAGCAGGCCCGCATCCTGCGCCTCATCCCCGGCCTTGAAAACGCAAAATTCCTGCGCTACGGCCAGATTCACCGCAACACCTACATCAACGCGCCGCGCGTCCTCACGCCTACGTTGCAAATGCGCGACTATCCCAACATTTTCTTCGCAGGACAACTATCCGGAGTCGAAGGCTACACCGAATCCATCGCCACGGGCATGCTCGCCGGCATCTATGCATCGGCCTTCGCTTGTGGCGCGCAGCCCTCACCTGCTCCGCGCCAAACCGCTCTCGGCTCTCTCGTCCACTACATCACGCATGCCGAAGGCAAACGATTCGACCCGGCGAACATAACCTTTGATCTGCTGGTTCCGCTCGACGAAGAGACCCGCCGCAAAATTCGCGACAAGCGAGAACGCCATCGCATCCAGTGCGAGCGCGCATTGACCGCCTTCGACGGATGGTGGGCTGCCTTTTGAAATTGTCCAATCGATAAGTACGTCGCTATGATGGTTTCCTCATGAAAATCTTCCGTTCTCTGCTGCTTGTCTCGCTCGTGTTTTCCGTCGGAGTGGTTTATGGACAGGGAACCGCGCCCACCTTCAAGTACATCAAGGGCCAGACCTCGGTCACACTCCCTGGGCGCGACCCCGTACAGGGTGGAACCACCGTCATTCCAACCGTGCTGGTGCCGGTTCAGCTTGAGTTTGACTCCGGACCGGGCGGAAAGCTGTTCACGCTCAACGCTGCTGCAGATGCCCGTCAAGTGCTGCATTCGCCCATCTTCGCGAATGCATCCTTCGGATCGGCGGGAAAAACGCAGTACGTTGACGCCATGTTGCGTGCAACAACTGAAACAGCGGGAAATTGGCATACCCTCCTCGGCAAACCGGAGATACGTCCTGTTACCGTCAAAATTCCGGCAGGCTATGGATACGTGCTCATATCAAAGAGCACCCGCACGACGCTCGGCATGGCCGACCTCGAATTCGTGCAGCGCGAAATCTTCAAACAAATTCCGCGCGAGGATGGAAAGCTTGTCATTGCGGTAACACATAACACCGGCTACTACGCCTATGGCGACGCGACCGTCTGCTGCTCTTTTGGAACCCATGGCGTAGACGCGGCGACCGGAAACTCATTCGTCCTCGCCTCCGATCTCGGCGCCACACCGCCGCTTGTCCAACAGCGCGACATCCAGCCATTGACCGAGCAACTCGCCGAGTGGGTAAACAATCCACTGCATGATCCGCTTTTTCACTTCGCCTTTCGCAAGCCGTTACCCGCAGGAGAGAACATAGTCACCGCATGGATGTGGCCATCCGTCGAAGGAGCGCACCATCGCGGATGCGGTGGAACCACCCCGGCCGCTCGCTACACGCTTCAGGACCCGCTGGATACGAACGAGCGCAGCGATCTCCCTGCCGGACCGGCCTCGCTAGTTCATGCGCACGGCGCATCCTGGCATCTGGCCGACGTGGCGCTGATGGGCTGGTACACCGGAGGGACAGGCGTATACAGCTTTCCAAATTCGGGCATGCTCACCGCCGCAGCAACCCCCTGCCCTGCTTTCCGTCGGCCAGCTGCCGGCCCCTCAAACAACGAACCAGCCCCGCCGCCGACAGTAGCAGCCGTACCATTCACAGGGTCCAATAACGGGCATGAGCTAATCGGCTACTGGACAGGCAGTGGGCCGGGTGGAACCATCCTCCGCCTGCGAGATGTTTCGCCGCAATGGGACGTCATCATCGTTGCCTTTGCAAACGTGAATCACCAGGCTCCCGAAGGCACCTTGCAGCTTCACGTGCGCCCCGGGCTCGATCTCGCGCAGATGAAGGACGACATCGCGTGGCTGAAGAGCCGGGGCAAAAAAGTGCTCATCTCGTTGGGCGGCGGGGGTGAATATTTCACCCTCGATCACACCGCCAGCATTCCCAACTTCGTCAACTCAGTTACGCAGATCGTTACCGACTACGGATTCGACGGCGTCGACATTGACTTTGAATCGCCGTCGCTCGTACTCGATCCGGGAGACACAAATTTCCGCCATCCGAAAACACCTTCGATCGTGAATCTGATTACCGGGCTGCACCAGTTGCGCGATCATTTCGGGCCCACTTTCATGCTCTCGCTCGTGCCCGAAGGAACTCAGATCCCTGGCGGCTACCCAGCGTTCGGAGGCCAGTTCGGTACCTACGTACCGCTGCTTTGGGGCGTGCGCGACATGCTGTCATTTGTCGACGTGCAAGACTACAACACGCCGCCATTTCAAGGGCTCGATGGCGAGCCGTACCAGATGGGCTCAGTAAACTACGACGCCGCTATGACCGAACTTCTTCTGCACGGCTTTCCCGTCGGCCGCCGCGCCGGAGACTTCTTCCCACCCGTTCCTGCAAATAAGGTCGCGGTAGGCTTCCTCGTCGGGCCAGCCACTCCGAAACAGGTCAGAGGAGCCATGCAATACCTCATCACTGGAAAGGCTCCGGCGGGTGTGACCTACAAGTTGCGGCGACCAGGCGGATATCCCGGAATGATTGGAGCCATGTTCTGGACGATTGACGGCGACCGGGACGAGAATTACGCCTTCTCAAACTTCATCGGGCCGCAGTTGCATAGCTATCCCGCCAAATAAAACCGCGGGGCCCAAATCAGCCCCGCATCATCCTAAACTCGCAACGATCCGCGGAATCCTCTCGCTCCATAGTAGGATTCCGCGCCGTTGTGATACGTGAAGACTGTGTCATAGCGGCGATCGCAGAACACCGCCCCGCCCAGCTTCCTGATGCCAGCAGGTGTTTGCACCCAGCTTGAGGTTTTAGTATCGAACTCCCCCAGCTTCTGCAGATCCCTGTACTGCTCTTCCGTCAGCAGATCGATACCCATCCCCGCTGCCATATTCGTCGCGCTGTCCTTCGGCTTAAATTCCTTTCTGGACTCCAGCGCTGCCTGGTCGTAGCACACACTTCTCCGGCCCTTAGGACTCTCCGCCGAGCAATCGTAAAAAACGATCTCGCCCGACTTTTTGTCGAGCCCGAAAACGTCCGGCTCCCCGCCGGTGCTCTCCATTTCATGCAGGGACCACAGCTTTTCCGCATTCGCCTCCAGCCTCGCCTGCACGTCTTTCCATGCAAGGCCCTTATGGCGGCTCACGTTTTTCTCGAACCGGGCTTTTAAAATCTCAAGCAGCTTTTTGCGCTGATCCGGCGTCAATTCCCTGTTGCGTGTTTTGTCTGTCTTTCCCATGGGGAGCTATTTTACCCCCGATATCTCTTCCGCAAAATCACCTTCCGCCGCTTCCGCCAGTCCTCGTTCAGCCCAATCACTTCCCACGGAACCTCCGCTGACAAATGCCGCAACACCGTGTCGGTTGAAGGATGAATCCGCAAGCTTGGCGCAATCAAATACAACAGCGGATCCTGCTCCGACAGTTCAATCCCTGGAAAGTAGCCATGCTTCCCGAACGCCTGCTCCCGATGCAACTGCCGCACCCGCGCCCAGTAGTCCAGCGCCTGAAAGGGCAAATGCAGATCGTCATCCGCCTTCAGTTCCAGCACCGCCAACCGGCCCAATTGCGTCACCGCCAGCAGATCCAGCATGCCGCGATCTCCCGCCGCAAACGCCGGAACCTGCGAGTACATCACTTCCCCGCGAAGCCCCGGCTCAATCTCTGCAATGTCCCGCCGCAGCTCCGACTCCAGCCACTTCTCGGGTTGCAGCCGATACAGCGGATCGCGCAGGCCCGCACCCGCGTGCCGATGCTCAAACAGCCTCTGTGCGAGCTCGCAAAACAGCGCCTCATTCTCTGCCGTCAGCTCTGTCTCATTCGCGCCTGCGCCAAAGGTGATTTCATCTACCCGCCTGAAAGTCCCGGGCGCATACCCGCTCCTGATACGCGCAAACTCCAGCCCATACAGAAAAAACGCTACCTCTGCCGCCGAAACCGCCCGGACCTCCGCGTTTGCCCGTAGCCCCGGCTTCAGCAACTCCAGCACTCGGTTAACCGCCGCTCGGCTCCGCTCCATTGTGCGCTGCGGATCATACGCGTGCATAAGCTCCGCGCGAACATTTCCCGAGTCGCGATAATCAACCGTCGCCAGTTGCTCCGCGTTCTCATCCAGTTCGTACAGCTCCCACTTCGCGATGTTCCCGTTGAGCCACGCCATCCGCGCGCGCACCGTCTGGGATCTTCCCTGCGGAACCACCACCTTCAGGCCTTCATACAACCGCCGCCCATCTCCATGCTCGCGGCAATACGCCAGCCACAACACGCCAAGCGTCACAATGCCGTCGATCGTGTTCTGCTGTTCGTTGCCACCAACGCCAATCACCGCCCACGCTGCCGCACCCTTCAGCACCATGCCACGCACATAAGCCGGACCAAAGCTGTGTTCTAAATCGGCAGCCCCCCGCAGGCCCTCCACTTTCCATTCCGGCAGTGCGCGTGTAAGCACGCGATCGAGCATACGCAGATACTTTCCCCGCCCAGACTCCCTCGTCGTCGGCGTTCTTCGCTCCCGATTTGCCACCAGGTCCAGCGTCTGCGGCTTCGCCTGCCCAAAGCGCCGCGTCTCCACGCGCAGCGAATCTTTGCGCACCCTCAACCCGCAAACCGTCCGGACAAGGTTCCGCTCCTCTGACCAGAGGTGCAGCATGCACCGTCCCTGTTGTGTTGTTATGGAGTACTGTGCCGCGGCCATGTCGAACAGCAAATGGCCGTCTTCCTGCACAGTTGCGCGCGGATAAGCCTCAAAGAACTCCTCCAGCGCACGCGCCAACTCAGCCGCCGGAGCCTCAACCGTTGCGGGGGGCATCCGCTTGATCATCCGGTGCCGTGAGCTCCCGCCGCAAGCGAATTAGTGCCAGCCTCTATTCTTTCGTAACTCGGTAATGTGGGCCACGTGGTGCCGTGAGTGCCACTCGTACAGCGCCAGTGCATGCAGCAGGGTGGTCCGCCCCCGCTCAGGATGCACATATCCCCGCTGCCAGTCTGCTTCGGAAAGCGACCGCAGCAGCGCTGCCCATCTCCGGTGCAGCGCATCCAGCAACTCCAGCGAAACATCAGCAGGTTGCGTGCGCGAGTCCGCCAGCTCTGCCCACTTCTTTTCGTCGTAGGGCACAATCGTCGGCCAGTCCTCTGTCAACGCCATCCGTACGCGGATGTAGGCATTCATGTGACTGTCGGCAATGTGATGTACAAGTTGCCGCACCGTCCAGCCGCCTTCACGATAGGGCGTGTTGAACTGCGCCTCGCTCAGGCCATAAACAGCCGAACGCAGGTTCTCAGGCAGGGCGGCCAGTGAAGCAATGTAGTGGTGAATATGCGCCGCTTCAACGGTCTCGGGGCGCGGCGAAGCGCCAATCGGATAGCGTGGATCAACACCGGAAGTTCCCATGCCTAAAGTCATAGCACGCCCCCGGCTCGTCGCGCTACCAACTCTTCGCGTCCGCCGCCAACCGGCTGAACTCGGAAATCGGTGGCCTACTCGAGCGCTTTTCGCCTGAGTGGGAGCACAAACTCCGCGTCTACACCGCTTTGGGGTGGTGATGGTGATGATGATGGTGGTGATGGTGGTGGTGATGGTGAATCGGCGAGGCAAATGCCGAAGCCGAAAACGCCAGCGCCAAAGTAAGCACTAGAAGCTTTTTCATGATGGAAATAGTAACAACGCCTCCAGAATAAAGTTGTGAAAATCTTGGCGACCGGCCTCACCGCGCACCTGAAGCCAAAACGGCCTCCAGGGCCTCGTCAATTCCCTCCAGCGGCCGCTCCGCCGCCGGAACCGACGCTCCAGCCGCCAGCAGAGCACGAGCCACCCCCGGATAGTCCCCCTTGTCGCGCTCCCAGCTATGCAATGACCCATGCAGCGCCCAGGCCAGAGGACTGCCCCCGTGCTCCGTCTCAAACACATTCACCGCCGCCCCATGCTCCATCAGCGCCCGAGCCATTGCCACATTGCCGTGCCACGCCGCATAGTGCAGCGCCGTCTGTTGGTTGTCCAGCGTGGCAGTCGCCGGCCAGCCCTGCTTCAGCAGCAATTCCACTGCGCCTGCGTTATTACGCAGCGCCGTGCCAATAATCCTCCGGGCGGCGTTCCCGCTCAGCCGCGTAAGCAGCGCCGGATGCTTCTGCATAATCTCCCGCACCAGCGCCTCGTCGCCAATCTCCGCCGCCTGCACCAGCCGCAGCCAGGGTGCGCTTCGCTGCATCAGCAGGTCAAAAACCGCCTTGTGCCCGAACTGGCGCGCAACCATGTGCGGCGACTTT
The DNA here is from genome assembly GCA_035945555.1 of Acidobacteriaceae bacterium. GTDB lineage: Bacteria > Acidobacteriota > Terriglobia > Terriglobales > Acidobacteriaceae > Silvibacterium. The sequence goes on along the minus strand of DASZAG010000028.1, from coordinate 3,187 downwards.
GTCATTCCGAATCCATAAATGTAAATACAGCCGCCCGACTTCGGATCGCTCTTCGGAAAATTCCGCTCACTCACCGTCGTCCGTACAGTATCCGGATCGTCGTTCAAAATCCTCTCCACCAATGCCAGATCACCGACCGCCGACGCCATCAGAATGTCCGCCTGCGCACCCCGCGATATCAGAAATCGCGCCACGTCATGCCGATACGGCTCCCGCCACTCCATGTACTGCCGCTCACAAACCATGTACTGTGCCGCAGTCGATTCATGATCGATATCGCGCGCATCAATCTCCGCCCCATACTCCAGCAACAGTGAGGCAATCTCCACCGTCGCGGCAAAATGCAGCGGCAATTGCCCATCGCCCCCTCGCGCATGTACCAGTTCCGGATCCTCCTCCAGCAGCTCAAGCACACGCTCTCGCTTGCCCAGCCGCGCCGCCGCGTGGATATCCACCGTTGCACCGCGCCCGATCAGATACTCCGCCATCTCCGGCCTGGCGGAGTCCAGCACGCCAAAGCCGCCCGCCCACCAGTGCGAGCGCTCGTTGATGTTTGCGCCCGCATCCAGCAGAGCTTCCACCATTTCGCGGTTGTTCTTATGCACCGCAGCAATAATCGCCGGGATATCAAAACTCAACTCCGGAAGCGGCTCATTAATGCGCTCCCGCAACAACGGATGTCGCCCCACCACATCGCGCACCAGCTTTGCGTCATTTGCTTTGATCGCCGCCGTCAGGGCCGCAACCGCATCATCGGAAGCAATCTCTACGTGCAGCTTCAGCGCGGGCCAATTATCAAATCCATGCTCGCGCGCAATCACGTGCAGCGCATCGGCTAGTTTCGGCGGACTCGTCTCCACACCAGCAGCTTCAAAGCGCACCTTAGCGGACGCATCGGCTTCAATCGCCTGCCGCTGCAGCTTGCGTGCCTGGTTTTTCAGATGTTCAAGATTGGGGCGCGCGGGTAATTCGCGTGTTGACATAACTCACTCCTTCTATATGTGCCCGCGGTCCGCTTCATCAGGCCAGAAGAGAGTGGATTGGTTGAAACTCAAAACCAGAAGGCGGGATAATCCCTTTCCGCGGACGGGGTGCACCCTTCGTATGCGTCCCCAGATTAGCGGCCCTCATCGCCAGCGGTCAAATGGCGCCATCCGGGCAATCCAATATACTTTCCGTCGAGACCAGATTCCTCACCCTATGCGCTCTTATCCTCTTTCTTCCGCTCTCACTTTGTTTCTCGCTTGCTCGTTGGCATATTCACAAACTCCGCCTCGCCCGGGCCCACCCACGCGCGATCCTCACGCTCCCGGCTTCGTAGCTGCCACCGAACTCGCCGACGGCTCAGTGCCTCCCAGCAATCAGGACGGCAACTTTATCCTTGGCCCCACCCATTCCCCGGCCCCGGAAGCGCTACCGCATGCCGACATCCCACACGGAGACGTCTACACGTTCTTTCTGAACTCTGCTAACAGCGAATACTACCCAGGCATCGCGCGAACTCCCGGCACCTTCGGCACTCCCGACCCGCATAATCCGGCAAGGCTCATCGTCACCACCAGCCACGCCGCGCCCTACACCCGCCGCGTTACCGTGTACGTTCCAAAGCAATATCGCTCAGGAACCGCAGCACCTTTCATCGTCGGCGCTGACGGCCCCGACCCGCTCCTCTTCACCACTCTGGACTCGCTTATCGCCGAGCATCGCGTTCCCCTAATGGTCGCCATCTCTATATCCAATGGCGGTGGCGACGCCCAAGGCAGCGAACGCGGTCTCGAATACGACACCATGTCCGGCCGATACGCTGAGTTCGTGGAACACGAAGTCCTCCCGGCAGTCGAGTCGCGCTTCCACGTCAAGCTCACTCACGACCCCAACGGCCGCGCCACCATGGGCGGAAGCTCCGGCGGCGCCTGCGCCCTCATCATGGCCTGGTATCACCCCGAGCTCTACCATCGCGTGCTCAGCTACTCCGGAACCTTCATCAACCAGCAGTGGCCGTTCAACCCCAAAATCCCTCACGGAGCATGGGAGTTTCACGAACGCATCATCCCGCAGTCTCCCCGCAAGCCAATACGCATCTGGATGGAAGTCGGCGACCACGACCTGTTCAATCCCAACGTCATGCGCGATCAAATGCACGACTGGGTTGCCGCCAATGAAGACATGGCGCGCGTTCTCAAGGCCAAGGGCTACCACTATCAATTCGTATTCGCACGCAATGCGGGACACGTCGACTATGCCACCAAACAACAAACCCTGCCGGAAGCCCTCGAATATCTCTGGCAGGGCTATCCCATCGCACCTGAAAAGAACTAGGGGCGCCTATCCTTACGAGAATCACTGCGCCTCTGCGCCTAAAATGATTCAAGGTTCATCCAATACTCAGGACAACCATGCAGCCGACGCCGCCCAGCACCCTCGACCACAAAAAATATTTCTTCGATAAGTTCGGAATCACCAATAGCCTCCTTGAGCGCTGCCTCGGCGAAGCCCTCTACGCCGGCGGCGACTACGCCGACCTCTACTTCGAGTCCATCGCTTCCACCTCCATCGGTCTCGACGAATCCCTCGTCAAATCCGCCAGCCAGGGCGTCAGCGCCGGATGCGGCATCCGCGTTCTCAGCGGCGAGCGCACCGGCTACGCCTACACCGACGATCTCTCCGCCGACCGCCTCCTCCACGCCGCCCGCACCGCCGCGCTCATCGCCAGCGGCCCGGCCAAACAGCCCGTCGCCGGATTCACCGAGACCAAAGCGCCCAGCCTCTACCCCGCGCCCGCTGTCGATCTCGACATCGATCTTTCTGCCAAGCTCGACCTCGTCCAGCGCGCCGACCGCACCGCCCGCGCCTACGATCCCCGCATCACGCAGGTCCGCGCAGGATACGCCGACGAGCTGCGCCGCATCCTCATCGCCGCATCCGACGGAACCTTCGCCAGCGACACGCAGCCGCTCGCGCGTCTCAGCGTCTTCGTCCTCGCCAAAGATGCCGAGAAGACCGCCCGCGGAACCTCCGGCGGAGGCGGCCGTGTCGAAATCGACTTCTTCCAAACCGAAAAATCCCCCGAGCACTTCGCCAGCGAGGCCGCCCGTCAGGCCATTCTGCAACTCTCCGCCGTCGCAGCGCCTGCCGGAGAAATGGAAGTCGTCCTCGGCCCGGGATGGCCCGGCGTTCTGCTGCACGA
>DASZAG010000027.1:0-42933 GCA_035945555.1 Acidobacteriaceae bacterium | reverse complement strand
TCCAGGCAGCCGATCAGCACCGCACAGATCATTGTTCTGAGCGAGCATGTGGACTACTGGGACCACGACGGCTGGAAGGACCCATTCTCCTCTGCCGCGCTGACCGAAAGACAGGGCGAGTACGAGCGCAAGCTGGGCTTGGGCGATGTCTACACGCCGCAAATGATCCTTAACGGCGCGACCGTTATATCTCTGGCCCATAAGGATAAGGTCGAGCAGGCTTTCGAAGACGCGAATACTGCCCCTGCGGTCTCGGTTCGGATTGCCTCAGCCGCCGTTGATTCGGGACAACCGGGAATTCTGCGGGGACGCGTTGAAGCCGACGCCAACCCGCGAGAGCATGGCAATGTTTACGTGGTGACGGCTCTCGGCCAGGCGGATACCCAGGTTTTGAAGGGCGAGAACGGTGGGCATCACCTGTCTTACGTCGGGGTGGTGCAGAACATTACACAGATCGGAAAACTAGAAAAGGGAAAGAGCTTCGCGCGCGATTTTACTGTGAAGCTCAAGGCAGGAACGGATCCTAAGAATTTGAGGGTGATCGCCTTTGTGCAGGCGTCAGGCTTCGGCAAGGTGATCGGCGCAGCTATGCAGAAGGGCCTATAGGAAAACAAATCAAAGCCGGGTACCGAATGCTCCACTTTGACCTGCGTGAGGGTCGCGTTAAAGTGAGCTATCCGCTTCAGACGCCATCCCAGGAGAGCAGATGCCCGACCGCCGCGAAGAACTCGAGAAATACGAATTCATGATGGGACGGACTCGGGGAAGGCTCGCCGTCTCGCTCGACATGCTGACCGATGCGCTCATCCTCGTCGGCCAGCACGGAGTCTACTGCGTGTCTCAGCGCAACCCATCCAAGCCCGCGCTCGACATCGAGACAGTGCTCAATGAAATCAACGGCGCAAAGCAGCTGATCCAGTCCGTAATGGAGCAACTGGAGCAGGAGCGTGCCCGCGCCGCTGATTCAAATTAAATCACCACTTTAAACAGCAATCAGTGGGTCGCCTCTACCGGAACATACACATCGGTGCTTTCCCATTGCAGATGTAGCTGCGTACGGTTGCCGTGCGTGTGGTCAAAGTAGATCTTGAACGTCTCCACCGAAGAGCCTGGCGTTGGTCCCTTCATCATGGGAATCCGCGCCAGATCCTGCTCCTGGTGATACACCGTTCCCCACTGCCCAGTCTGCTTGTTCACAATCAGCTTCCACTCTGTTGCAGACGGGAGGGAATACAGCGTGTACGTGCCTGCCGGAACCTCCGTATGGCCGATCCGCAGGTTCGTGTCGGTGTGCAGGGTCGTGGATGTATTCGCGCCGGTGCGCCACACTTTACCGTAAGGCACCAGTCCGCCGACGACCTTGCGGCCGCGCGCAGAAGGTGTGCAGTAATCAACGGTGACTGTTTTGCCGCTCAGGTCAACGCTCGCCTGCGCCGCGGGGCTGAGGACGGGGTGCTGGTTGCCCGGGGGCTTGCATTGGGCGTGCGCTTCCGCGATGGTGAAAAGAAACGCGGCTAGGACAACCAAAAACGTATTGAGGGAAAGGGACTTCCGCTGCATCGTCAGGCTCCTTGGACTACGCATCCATCAGACCGCGATCCGCAGGTTCTGTCAAAAGTCAGTCTAGCCGCGCACTGCCGCCTTAATGACCGGAGGACCACTGATGGCCGCCTGCACGCTTTCGTCGCCCGCAATCGCCTTGAGCAGAGACTCCGTCATTTGCTGGTCTATTGCCGTGGCCTGGCGGATGATTACCGGGTATCTCGCAATCAGTTGTGGTCCGCCATCCGCCAACTGCAAGCTCGACAACACGTCGGGGATCTCAAAGCTGGAGTCCATCCATGTTTCAAGCCGCTTATGTTGCTGCTCAACTTTCGCCCGGTACTCGTCATAAACATGCTTCATCGCGCCCAGCACCACTTCCGCTACCCGCCGGTAGTCGGCCTCTGGAGCCAGCTTCACGATCAGCTCATGCCAGGCGAATTCCGTGCCGGGCATCTGCTTATAGAGCGGCGTAGTCGCCTGAAACAATACTGCATTCGAGAACACCGCAATCCGTCCCGTCGAATACAAATCTGTGCCCGTGCCAGACATCTCCATCACGTAGAACCGCAGAAGTCCCACTTCCACCACGTCGCCCGTCACGCCGGCAATGGAAATCCGGTCGCCGGCCTTGATTCCGTATCTGCCCACGATGAAGAAATAGGCGGCAAGTGAAAGCAACAGCGTTTGCAGACCAACGGCAATGCCCGCCGTGATCAACCCAGCAAAGGTTGCCAGTGAGCTGAACTGCGTGACAAGCCCGAAAATCAGCACCACGCATACCAAGAATCCAACGACAAACCGCCGAAGCACTAGCAGGGCCCGCCGTCGGCGAAGGTCGTGTACATAGCGTTTGGTGCCGCGCCGCCATAGTTCGCTGATGAGGAAGATGATGCCCAGCGCAATGACGATGAAAAGCACGCGAACCAGCAGCGCCTGGAGCAGCGAGTCATACTCCTGGTCCACGGCGCTGCTCCACGCCTGCAGGTTGGCCTGGTCTTGCTCCAGGACCAGAATCTCCTGGCTCAACGGCACCGCCGTTCCGGTAAGCACCTTAAAGGTGGCCGCAAGGTCTTTGAACTTCTTCGCAGTGTCGGCGGCCGAGGGCGCGGTAGCGGTGGGGCTTTGACCTTTGCCAGCGCTGGGAGCCGCTTCCGCGGACGCGGCATTCTGTGAAGCAGCCTGTCCCTGCGCAATGGTGCTCTTTACTGCGGTAATCAGCGGGAGGCGCAAGGCTGTCGCCTGATCATGCAGTTGGGAAGCCTCATCCGTCAGTGTTTTGATCGACTGCATTGTGTGCAGTAAATCAAAGACAATGCGGGCCTGGCTAAAGACCCCCATGCTTCGCGCTGCGCTCAGATTTTCAAGCGTGGGCGCGACCGCCGTCGCCTTGCTGGTAGTTACTCCCGGCGCGGAACGCTCCAACTGCGCTACCTCAGCGCCAAATCCCTTCCCGTTTGAGGAGTCAGCCATTCCGGCGATGCGTTCGAGAGCATCCACCATCTCGGTTTGGAGCGCAAGTTCGCCGTCCACCTGCTCCAGGTCTTGCTGGAGTTGCGCGCGCTTTCTTTGTTGCGCGGAATCAATTTGCTTGTCCAGCTCGGCGTCACGAGCCTTCAGATCCGTAATTCGTTGCCGCGCCGCGATCAGCGCCTGCTGCAGCCGTTGCGCGTGACTGCCAGATCCTCCCGCTGCCTGACTCTGCGAGGAACGGTCGATCAGCCCGACCTCAACCTTGGCGGACTGGAATGCATAACCCGCTACCTGCGTCGCTTGCGTCACAGCCTGATTTCTGTAAAAGAGGTCGCTCGGCTCACCGACCTTCTGGATCGGAGATTCTGATTCACGGTAAAACCGGAGGACAGAATTTAAATGATCGAGAATCGCGTGGCTTCGTGCCGTGACATCGTAAGGTGGCGTAATTTGCGGCGGAGGCGTGGCTTGCGCTGACGGGTGACCTTGCGAGTGGTCAGGAGGTATCGTCTGTGCAATTCCGAGGCTGTGCCAGGCCAACCCGGCAACAATGACCACCGCGAGGGAAAGCAGTCGCCCAGCGGGTTGTGGGCGTCCAGTGGAACACTTACGAAGCCGGGGATTCATCATTCGCTTGAAAGGTAAAATGGTGCGCCCGGAGAGATTCGAACTCCCGACCTAATGCTCCGGAGGCATTCGCTCTATCCAGCTGAGCTACGGGCGCGTGTCCTCAGGATACTACGATCTGGGTCCTTTAACTCATCAGCCCAGCGGCCGAAAGCCTTTGAAACACAAAACCACAAACCTTCTATGTACAGCGAAATACCTCCTGCCTTACACTCCCGCATGGTCGGTCATCCCCTGAAGCACGCCGCCTAATTCAAAGCAGGAGAAAGAAGATGAACAGAAGATCGTGTAGCGTCTTCGTGGGACTGTGCGCATTAGCTATTTCAGGACTGTATGCCTTGCCAGCAAGCGCTCAGAACAATGAAGTAAAGGAAAAACCTCCGATGTATACGTATGTCTCCAACTGGCAGGTTCCCCGGGCCCATTGGGCAGACATGGCGAAATCAGTCGATGCCGATAAGGCGATTCTCGATAAAGCGGTGGCTGACGGAACACTTATTGGATACGGCAGTGACAAGAATCTGGTGCACCGGCCCAAGGGCTATACACATGATGACTGGTGGTCTTCCACGTCAATGGCAGGCCTGCTGAACGTGCTTGACGAGATGTACTCATCAGGGAATACCGACACACCCGTGCTTGAAACCGCCACGCAGCATGAAGACGAAGTATTGGTCAGCCGGTATTACAACTGGCACTCGGGCTCATATAAGAATGCACCCGTGCAGGTTGCGATGTATCGATTGAAGGACGATGCTCCCAATGACGCTGTTGAGGTGCTCAGCAAAAACCTGATCGTGCCGCTAATGGAAAGGCTGCTCTCTGACGGCTCAATCGTGGAATACGAGATTGACGTTCAGGCAGTTCATACCGAGGCGCCAGGCAGTTTTTCGATTGTCTGGGTAGCCGCAAACAACGATGGCGTGGATAAGGTAGATGCCGCACTTCGGGAGGCAATGAAAGCACAGCCTCTTGGTGGTCCGGCATTTCTATCGATGATCGACTTCAGCAGACACCGCGATGAACTCTGGGAAGGCCAGGGGACGTTTAAGTAGTCCTCTTGAGAATGTGGGCGGCATGCTGCAACGCCTGCCGCCCGCGAATCTTCAGGCCAACTCGTACCCAGCAAAGAAATAGCCAATCTCAAACTTGGCAGTGTCCTCGCCGTCTGAGCCGTGGATCGCATTCTCCTCAATCGACCCCGCATACTTTTTGCGAATTGTGCCCGGCTCGGCATTCGCCGGGTTTGTCGCACCCATCAGGGTGCGCAGGTCGGCAATGGCGTTGGCCTTCTCAAGAACGATGGGAAAGATCGGTCCCGATGACATGAACGTCGTCAGTGAATCAAAGAAGGGCCGCTCCTTGTGGACGTAGTAAAAGCCCTCTGCCTGTTCCTTTGAAATCGACAGTTTCTTGATCGCGATAATTTTGAAACCGGCCTTCTCAATTTCGGCGAGAATGGCTCCGGTGTGGCCCTTGCGAACCGCGTCTGGCTTGATGATGCTGAAAGTGCGTTGCATAAATGGCTTCTAGCTCCTGGCTTTTAGCGTCAAGCTAAGAGCCCTTTGAAATAAAATTCGTCGAAATCGCGGGATTGAGATAAAGCCTTCCGGCCAACAGCTAAAAGCCGATAGCTGATGGCCGCACTTCATTTCCCAATCACTTTTGCAACGGTCTCGCCAATCTGCGCCGGCGACTGCACCACGTGAATCCCCGCCGCCTTCAGAGCCTTCATCTTCTCGGCAGCCGTGCCTTGGCCACCAGAGATGATCGCTCCAGCGTGACCCATGCGGCGTCCTGGAGGCGCCGTCTGTCCGGCGATAAAACCCACCACCGGCTTCTTCACATGCTGCTTCACATACTCGGCAGCGGCCTCCTCTGCCGTACCGCCTATTTCACCGATCAGAATGATGGCTTCCGTCTCGGGGTCCTCATTCAAGAGTCGGAGGGCGTCTATATGAGTGGTCCCGATAATCGGATCGCCGCCAATGCCAATCGCAGTGCTCTGGCCGATGCCGCGCTGCGTAAGCTGGTAAACCGCTTCATAGGTCAGCGTGCCCGAGCGGGACACGATTCCAATATGGCCTTCCTTGTGAATGCGCCCCGGCATAATGCCGACCTTTGCCTTTCCCGGCGAAATCACGCCCGGGCAGTTCGGCCCCACCAAACGGGAGCTGGAGTGCTTGAGCACGCTCCACACCTTCACCATGTCATTCACGGGAATGCCTTCCGTGATGCAGATGATCAGCGGTAGCTTGGCCTCGTTGGCTTCCAGAATGGCGTCGGCTGCGAACGGCGGGGGAACAAAGATGACCGTCGCGTTGGCGCCCGTCTTCTCCACGGCTTCTTCTACTGTGTCAAAAACCGGCCAGCCCTCATGCGTGGTGCCGCCCTTGCCCGGCGTCACTCCGCCAACGACTTTCGTTCCGTACTCCGCGCAACCCTTGGCGTGAAACGTGCCTTCCTTGCCTGTAATGCCCTGCACAATGAGGCGAGTGTTCTTGTCTACCAATACAGCCATTGAATAGTCCTCAGTTCTTAGTTGTCAGTCCCCAGTTGGTCGCAGCGATAGCAACAGCCCATTCAGCATTCGGCCTACCTCATGAGATAAAGTCTCAGCCTTCACGAGTTGATCTTGGCTGGCCATCTGAAGTTTGGCCGCGATAATCAATTGCGCCTGAAGTTCGCAATTCGATCCTCGGGCCACGTTGAGAAATTGCGTGAACTCCTTCTTGGTCCCCCTTCCAGTACCTTCCGCAATATTGCTGGCGATTGAAACCGCCGCACGCCGTATTTGGGAAGTAAGCCCATATACCTCGCTCTTAGGGAAACCAGTTGAAAGCTCATAAACGTAGGCTGTTAATTCAATGGAGCGTTGCCAAACGATCAAGTCTCGAAAAGATTGGCCCATGTTATTGCGCGACCTTCCGCTCGGGAACTGACGACTGGCAACTGTCCACTGTTAGCTTTCCTTTCCTTTGGCAGCAGCAACTACTTTTTGCGCGCCGTCCTGCATGGTGTCGCCGATGATGAAGTTCAGGCCGGACTCCTTCAGAATCCTGCGCCCTTCCTCAACATTTGTCCCCTCCAGCCGCAGCACCACCGGGACCTTCACATTCGTCTTCTTCGCCGCGCCTACAACTCCTTGCGCCAGCGTATCCACGCGCAGAATGCCGCCGAAGATGTTGATGAACACCGCCTGCACATTCTTGTCCGACAGTAGAATCTCGAACGCGTGCTCGATCTGCTGCTGATTTGCGCCGCCGCCTACATCGAGGAAATTGGCAGGCATGCCGCCGGCGTACTGAATGATGTCCATCGTGGCCATCGCCAATCCCGCGCCATTCACCATGCAGGCAATATTGCCGTCCAGCCGGATGTAGTTCAGCGCATACTTCGAGGCCTCCACTTCCAGCGGGTCTTCCTCGGCCACATCGCGCAGTTCCTTCAGGTCCTTGTGCCGGAAGATGGCGTTGTCGTCGAAGTTGATCTTGCAGTCCAGAGCAAAGAGCTTGTCGTCCTTCGTCGTGATGAAGGGGTTGATCTCCAGCAGCGAAGCGTCCGTCTCAACGTAAGCCTTGTAAAGTCCCATCATGAACTTCACCGCTTCGTTCGTCTGCGTGGGCTTAAGACCAAGCGCGAACGCTAGCTGCCGCGCCTGATAGGCCTGGAAACCAACCGCAGGGTCGATGTACGCCTTGTGAATCGCCTTCGGGTCCTTTGCCGCGACCTCCTCAATCTCCATACCGCCGGCCTTCGATGCCATAAACACCAGCTTGGCGGCTGCCCGGTCTAGGACAATTCCCAGATACAGCTCGCGATCAATCGCAGCCGTCTCCTCAATCAACAGCCGCTGCACCTTCTGGCCCTGCGGGCCGGTCTGGTGAGTCACAAGCTGCATACCTAGAATCTGCTTGGCATACTGCTCCGCTTCTTCAATATTCTTGGCGACCTTAACGCCGCCGCCTTTGCCGCGTCCGCCAGCATGGATCTGCGCCTTGACGACTACGCCCTTCGCGCCATTGGCGAACAGCTTCTTGGCCACATCCAACGCTTCGTCGAGCGTATTGGCCACTTCGCCCCGCGGCACGGCAACGCCGTACTTCGCGAGGATGTCCTTTGCCTGATACTCGTGAATTTTCATAGATTTTCAGCAGAAATACTTGACTGGCCGCAGGACCCGCTCACGCGCAGCAAACCGCGCTTGAATTTTGCATTGCAGCAGACTCTTTAGTGTAACGAACAAACTACACGGTTGTCAGGTGCGACAGAGGCTTTCTCTTCGCTCGTTCAGGGTGTTCGCTCGTCAGAACATCCTGAAATCGCCCTCGGGCCGCGGCGCATGAATCAGCAGTCCAAGCTCGCCCACGATCCGCTCCAGACGAGCGCGCGTGGCGTCGGAAACCGGCACCATCGGCAGCCTGTAATGTTCGCCACACTTCCCCATCATTGCCAGAACCGCCTTCACCGGCGCGGGATTCGTTTCCCAGAAGTTTGCTTCCATCAGCCGGTAGTACTTGCGATTAATCCGCCGCGCCGTCGACCACTCGTTGGCGAGTGCCGCCTGTACCATCTGCGTCAATTCCGCGGGGATTTCGTTAGACGCGACCGATACCAGCCCCGCACCTCCTGCCGCTATCACTCCCAAAGCCATATTGTCGTCGCCGGCAAAAACGCGGAAGCCCGTTCGCGCCTGCGTGATCAGGCTGACGATCTGCGGGAGGTTCCCGCTCGACTCTTTCACGGCGCGAATATTGCTCGACGCTTCGGCCAGCCGCAAAACCGTCGCGGGCTCAATGTTTACTCCAGTACGGCTCGGGACGTTATAGAGCACGGTAGGCAGCGAGGTGGCGCGCGCCACCGCTTTGAAGTGCTCAAAAAGGCCTTCCTGCGTGGGCTTGTTGTAGTAAGGGCCGGCGGAAAGAATCGCCGTAACGCCGGGAATGCTCGCTGCTGTTCTTGCGCGTGACGCCGCTTCGCGCGTGGAGTTATGCGTGCAACCTGCCCATACGGGAACGCGGCCGGCAGCAGCCTCGGCAATGATGCGAACCACGCGCGGCCATTCCTCATCGGTGAGCGTCGGCGTCTCGGCCGTGGTTCCGCAAGCCACCAGCCAGTTGACGCCGCTTTCCACTTGCCATTGTGCCAGTGAATATAGCGCCTGCTCGTCGATGCTCCCATCGCCGCGAAAAGGAGTGATTAATGCTGTGCCGCAACCCGCTACAAGATCCATATCTTTCATTTGAGTTTACCGTGCGCCAGCGCCAGGCTGCCAGCAACGGTTGGCTCATAAAACCTGCGCAGTCACGATAAAATGACCGAACACGCTCCGAAGACACATGATTTCTACTCTCATCCTCACCAAGAATGAAGAAGCCGACCTGCCAGGCTGCCTGGAGTCCGTCTCGTGGTGTGACGATGTCTTCGTCTTCGACTCCTGCAGCACTGACGGCACCGCCGAAGTGGCACGCCGCTACGGGGCACACTTCGCGCAGCGCGAATTTGACGGATACGCCTCACAACGAAATGCCGCATTCGAGGGACTCCCCTTTCGCCACGAATGGATTCTCATTCTCGATGCAGACGAGCGCTGCACACCCGAACTGAAGCAGGAAATTCATGAAGCGATTGCTGCGGCTCCATCAGACCTGGATGCCTTCCGGATACAGTGCCGTTACTACCTGAACGGCACCTGGCTGAAACACTCGCAAATGGCCACATATTTCATTCGTCTGGTTCGGCGCGGCAAGACGCGCTATAACCGCGAGATCAATGAAGTGATGGAAGTCGATGGACGCATCGGAGATCTCAAATCGCCATTCGATCATTTTCCGTTCTCCAAGGGCATGGGACACTGGATCCGAAAACACGACCTCTATTCCACCATGGAAGCGCGGATCATCGCAGAAGGATCATCGCGTCACAAGGCATCGTGGAAAACCGCCCTCACGGCGAAGGATTACCATGCACGCCGTGTCGCGCAAAAAGCCATCTTCTATCGCTTGCCCGGGCGGCCGATCGTCAAGTGGTTTTACATGATGTTTGTGCGCGGCGCGATCCTCGACGGGCGCGCAGGCATCACTTACGTGAATCTGCAAACGATGTATGAATACTGGATTGTCCTGAAGACACGGGAACTTCTGCGAGCGGGCTCTCCTACTTCGAAGTCGAAGCAATCTGCTGCGAGACCTGGCTGAACTCCCACACGCCGCTTTTGCCCGCAATCCACTCCGCAGCGCGCACCGCTCCTTCGGCGAACCCGCGACGGGAGAAAGCCTCGTGCTTAAGCTCAATCACATCGCTCTGTGAACGCGCCTCGATCACGTGAGTGCCGGAAGCATCGCCCTCGCGCTTCGAAATGATTTCCACGTGTAGCGCGGAATTCGCAGCCTGCAATACCTGCTTAATCGTCAGCGCAGTTCCGGACGGTGCGTCTTTCTTGCTCACATGGTGCGTTTCAGTGATGCTGAATTTGTAATCCAGCGCTGCGAGAGCGAGTTCGCGAGCCACGCGCAGCATGGCCTGCACTCCTATGGAAAAATTCGTTCCGTACAGAAGGCCGGCGCCTTTGCGCTCTGCCAGTGCCTTCATGTCTTCAAGATGGGTATACCATCCCGTGGTACCCACCACCACGCGCGCTCCATTGGCAAGGCAGGCGCGCAGATTCGGCAGTACCGCTTCCGGGGTTGTGAAGTCGATGACGGCGTCGAATCCCGCGAGAAATGGCCCGGTAAGCGCGGAGGCGTTATGGTTTTCCTCCTCGCCGAGCACTCGAACACTATGCCCATGCTCGTGGGCCACCTCAGCAACCAGGCTCCCGGTCTTGCCTCGCCCTAGCACCAGGAACAGCATTAGCTCACGCTTTCTGCTTCAATGTTGCGAATAGCTTCCACGTCGAAGATCTCGGGGTCGGGGTCATTGAAGAACTCGGCGTGCAGCGAGCGCACTGCCTCTTCCACGTCATCCTCTTCAATCATGAAGCTCATGTTGATCTCAGACGCGCCCTGCGAAATCATTCGGACATTGATGTGCCGCACGGCCTGAAACACTCGTGCGGCAATGCCGTTCTGTCCGCGAATATTCTCACCCACCATGCAAATCAGCGCTTTGCGCCCTTCGTACTTCACGTCTGCAAGCTGGCTGAGTTCGGCAGCAACCTGCGGCAGTTTTTCGTTCGAATCCACCGTGAGCGAAACAGAAACCTCTGACGTTGACACCATGTCCACCGGACACTTGTGCTTGTCGAACACCTCAAAAATCGCGCGCAAATATCCATGCGTCATTAGCATCCGGCTCGCCACTACATCCAGAATCGTGAGCCTGCGCTTCACAGCAATTGACTTGAACGGGCTGCGGCAATGCGGCGCGAGAGAAATAATCCGCGTGCCCTCATTGTCGGGGTTGCGCGAATTGAGCACGAAAACCGGGATATTCTTCGCCACAGCAGGCAGAATCGTCGCCGGGTGCAGCACCTTCGCGCCAAAGTAGGCCAGCTCCGCAGCCTCTTCAAAGCTGATCGTCTTCACTCGCAGCGCGTCAGGCACAATGCGCGGATCGGTGGTCATAATGCCGTTCACGTCAGTCCATATCTCGATGGACGCTGCGTCCAGGCCACCGCCCACCAGCGCCGCAGTAAAGTCTGACCCGCCGCGCCCGAGAGTCGTGGTCACGCCTTTTTCCGTCGAGCCGATAAAGCCGCCCATCACCACAACCCGCCCTGCGCTTACATGCGGCAGCACATGCTCTCCAAGTCGCTGTTCGATGAGCGCATCCTGCGGGACGGCCTTGCCATGCTGCGCATCTGTCACGATGCACTGGCGCGCATCCACATGCACGGCATTCAAGCCACGATGCCGGAAGCCCTCCGCGATCATGCGGCTCGAAAGCCGCTCCCCTTCCGACACAATCATGTCGCTGATGCGCGGCGTAAGTTCGCCCACCGCAGCCAGCCCACGCAGCACCTCATCAATGCTGCTGAACTCCGCTTCCATCCACTTGCTTAATTCGCACAGTGAATCCGCCGGAAGTAGCGCCGCCGCTGTATCTTTGTGCCGATTGTGCAGCCTCGCGGAAATGGCCAGAGCGCCGCTACGATCGCCTCGCCCAGCGGCCGCAGCCGCCGCCAGAAGCTGGTCCGTGACCTTTGCCATGGCGCTCACCACAACAACTGGGGTCATCCCCTTGTCGCAGCGTCCGCGAACAATTTCCGCCGTTCGGTTGATCGCTGTGGCGTCTTCGACGGAAGTCCCGCCGAACTTCATCACAACAAGCTTGTTCATGCGGGGACGGCCACCGGATCTAATTTTCCAAGCGAAACCAGCAGTTCCGCATTCAGCAGCGCCGCTCCTGCCGCGCCTCGAATGGTGTTGTGCGAGAGCACCGTCAACTTCCAGTCCAGCAGACTGCATGGACGCAGACGGCCGACCGTAGCTGCCATCCCGTTACCGCGCATCTTGTCCAACCGCGGTTGAGGACGATCCTCAAGCGCAGTGAACTCCACCGGCTGCGCTGGCGCGGTGGGCAGGTCGCGACCGGCGAGCGGAGTAAATTCCCTCCACGCTTCCAGAAGCTCTTCGCGCGTGGCCTTGCGTGACAGCTTGATGCTCACGCTCTCAGTGTGCCCGTCTTCCACCGCGACGCGATTGCAATGCGCCGTCATCTTCGCCGCGAGCGGCTTCACAACCTTGCCCTCACGCGAGCCTAGCAGCCGCAGCGTCTCGGCCTGCATTTTCTCTTCTTCATTCTTGATGTAGGGAACGACATTGCCGAGAATGTCCATCGAAGGCACGCCCGGATAGCCCGCGCCGCTGACCGCCTGCATGGTGCTCACAAAGATCGCGTCAATGCCGAAGCGCTCCACAATGGGCTTCAGCACCAGCACCAGGCCAATCGCCGAGCAGTTGGGGTTCGTCACAATGTAGCCGCCGGACTGCTTCCGCCACGACTGCTCCTCCAGGATTGGCAGGTGGTCCGCATTCACTTCCGGAATCACCAGCGGCACATCCTCTTGCATGCGAAATGCGCTCGAGTTGGATACCACCGCGCAGCCAGCTGCGGCAAACGCGGGCTCCATCTCACGTGCGATATCAGCGTCCAGCGCGGCAAATATCACCTTTGGAGAGTTGTCGGGAACGGCCGGCGAAACCGTCATATTCGCAATCTGCTCCGGCAGCGCCGTATCAAGCTTCCACTTGACCGCGTCACCATACTTTTTGCCGCTGGAGCGGTCGCTGGCAGCAAGCCAGGCCACCTCAAACCAGGGGTGGTTTTCAAGAAGCTGAATGAACCGCTGGCCGACCATTCCGGTCGCGCCAAGAATGCCTATCTGCTGCCGCATGTGATTGTGTGAGCCTGCCTTACTAAAAAGCCAGCGCTCCTCGCGCAGATGTACGGCGATGAGGAATTCGCTGTACTCACTAGTGTACCGTGACTGTCAACGAGGGCGAATAGCTATTCGTTGCGTCTCTCACCAGCGAGATTCTCCCCGCCGATGTCTATGCCCTTCGCCGCGATATCAGAGCATCCACACTCAGAAGCGACGCACCCGAGGTCGAGAGGGCCAGCGCTCCTGCGCACATGAGATAAACACCATAAGAGAACTGCGACAGTCGCGAAATGGTCATCGCCGTCGCAAATAGAAACAGCAATATCGCGGAACCGAGAGCGGCTTTGCGGATGCTGATGCCCAGCAACATCGTAATGCCGAATGTGATTTCACAAATCGTCGCCAACACAGCGACGGCGAAAATCATCGCGTGCGGCAGGAAAGAATTGACTTGACCTGTATAGGTGACGAAATGAGCAAAATCGCCCCATGACACGCCGGGCGATCCAGGGCCGCCAAGCAATCCGAAACGATCACTTATCGCCTCCAGAAACGCAACCGCGATGATCAGGCGCAGAAGAGTGGCAATCCACCGCACACGACCATTCGTTATCGCCAGCAGGAAGCATCCCACCACGACTGTGAGCGGATACCACATGTCGGCCACAGCGACCTTCGAGCGAAAATGCTCGACAAGTATCCAGGTGATTTGAGCAATCAATGCGGCCCAAAGCAAAACAAAGACCCACAGTTTTGCCTGAGACGGAGCTGTCGCTTTTACGCCTACTACATTCGCCACGAATGCCTCGCAGGAGGTTCGTCGACTATTTCTGAACTCCAACAATCTGATAAGTGATGTCGACAGTTGCTGTTTGGTGCGCCGTCACCGTAACGGTCGCCGTCTTCTCGCCCAATACCTCATGGTCGGCCGCAATGGTGTAGGTTCCCGGCGGTACACCCTTGATGGTGAAATGCCCGCCATCGGCTGAAACCGCATAGAACGGGTTCGCCACCACGTTGATGAAGCCCTCCATCCACGGATGGTTGTTGCACCGCACCGGAATCATCAGTTCCGGTGAAGAGAACCTGCGGCTCTCGCCCTGGCTGTTCGGCGCCTCAGAAATATCAACGCTCTGGTTTGTGCCCACCGTCGGAATCATATGGACGTTGTGCATCGTTGCATCGCTGTTCGTAAACGTAACCGGCTGCCCCACCATCACGCCGACCACATGCGGAACAAACCGGCATCCCTTCTGGTCCATTACAACTGCCGTTGAAGGTGATCCGTACGCCTTGTCTCCCAGGCCCGACTTGATAGAAACGAAGACATTCTCGAGCCCGTCTTTGTCGACCACGTACTGCTCCGTCAGGTTCGTGGGCGAAAGACTGCACACTGGGTCCTGCCCCATATCAATCCGAATCCGCTTCGGGGCCTTGCCGGTAAAGTGAATCGTGCCGCTGATCGTTCCCGAGTTCGCCCAGTCAATCGTCGTGTATTGCTGGGCCGCGCTCGTCTCACCGGATGCGCCGGTGGAGGCCTTCTTGCACCCCACACCCGCAAGCACCAGAGCACACAACGTTAGCGTCGCGATTCTCTTAAGCGGCATTATGTCCTTTCGCTGCTGTTATTTCGCTGAGGCCACAGGAGCTTCGAGTGCAGCGATCACCGCATCTGCAAACGCCCTCGTGCCCGCATTCCCGCCCACATCACGCGTAAGCGTCTTCTTTTCCTTGTAGACCGATTCGAGCGCGGTCTGCACCCGATCCGCCGCTTCATCTTCTTCAATGTGCCGCAGCATCAAGACCGCGGATTGCAGCAAGGCCGTAGGGTTGGCAATGTCCCGGCCCGCAATGTCCGGCGCCGACCCGTGCACTGCCTCGAAAATCGCCGCATCCACTCCGATGTTTGCTCCCGGTACCAGCCCAAGACCGCCGACGAATGCCGCGCACAAATCGCTCACAATGTCGCCGTACAGGTTTTCCAGCAGGAGCATGTCGTACTGGTAGGGATTCATCACCAACTGCATGCAGGTGTTATCGATAATGTGCTCGCCGTACGTGATGTCCGGGAATCCATTGCCCACCTCGCGCGCGCACTTCAGGAAAAGACCGTCCGACATCTTCATGATGTTGGCTTTGTGAATCGCGTGAATTTTCTTCCGGTTATGCCTGCGCGCATACTCAAACGCGAACTTCGCAATCCGCGTCGAACCCTTCCGGGTAATCACCTTCAGCGACTCCACCACGCCCGGAACCACCTCGTGCTCCAGCCCCACGTACTCGCCTTCGGTGTTCTCGCGAATGATGATGAGGTCTACCCCCGGATAGCGCGTCTCCAGTCCCGGAAGATTCTTGATCGGCCTGAAGTTCGCGTATAGCTCAAACTTCTTCCGCAGCGTCACGTTAATGGACGCGAACCCGCCGCCCACCGGCGTCGCCACCGGTCCCTTCAGCGCCAGCTTGTTCCGCTCGATTGAGTCGTACAGGTCCTTCGGGATGTATTCCTTGTGCTTCTCAAACGCCTCTGCGCCTGCCGCGTAGCGTTCCCAGTTGAACCTGACTCCGGTTGATTCAAGAATGCGGACTACCGCATCGGTAACTTCGGGGCCGATTCCATCTCCGGGAATCAGCGTAACTGTGTGTGTGTTTGATGTGTTCGTCATAAATCTTGTGATGGTATTTCGCTATCGCGGTGCAGTCTTGCGTTGCGAGGCCAGCAAGTGCTCCAGCTCTGCCTTAAACTCGCTCACGTCCTTAAAATCGCGGTACACGCTGGCAAAACGAATATAGGCGACCGTGTCGAGCGACTTCAGCCGCGCCATCAACAGCTCGCCAATTTCACTCGTCGAGCGCTCGCGCTCAGGCGAATCCATAAGGTAGCCTTCGGCCTCATCTACCAGGGCTTCCATGTCGCCCGTGGACACGGGCCGTTTCTCGCACGCGTGCAGCAGCCCGCTCAATACCTTCTGTCGCTCGAATTTCTCCCGGCGACCGTCCTTCTTCACGACCATATAGGGGATCTCGTCGATGCGCTCATACGTGGTGAAGCGCTTATTGCAGCGCTCGCATTCGCGGCGGCGACGGATTGAATCGGCTTCCTTGCTCTCGCGCGAGTCAACCACGCGGTCTTGCGCAAACCCGCAATATGGACATTTCATTGCTTTTCTTGATTCTACCAGCCAGCCAAACAACCCCGCTCGGCGCCAGCACCAGCTACATCGACGCAACCGGGATCAAGGTCAAGTCCTCAACGAGCCCAACTTCTTTCTGCACAAATGGCTCGCCGTAAGTCACGCCTGCCAGCAATCCAAAGTGCCGGGCCTCGGCCAGCGTTCGCTTCCGAATCTCCTCCTCGGGAACAAATAACCCACTGCCGGCCGCCTGGTTCGCATATTGCGACCGATACGCCATTAAAGCGCGGTAGCGGTCTTCGATATACGGGGTAACGTCCACCACAAAGCTCGGACGCACATCGGCGTAAAGGCTCGCATACACAATTTTGAAAGGCCGATGCGGCGCGGCGCCCGTCTCAAGCTTCGCCAACCCGCTCAAAAAGCACGCCTCGTAACCCAGCGTAGAGGTTGTGTAGTGGTCCGGATGCCGGCCTGTCCAATAGGGCAGAATCACCACGCGGGGGCGCACCCGCCGCAGCGCCTCTACAATCTTCACGCGATTCTCATACGTGTTCTCGACCCGCCCATCGGGAATATCCAGCGCCTCGCGCCAGCTCACCCCGAGAATCTTTGCCGCCTCTGCCGCTTCTGTCTCGCGTTCCGCAGCCGACCCGCGCGTTCCCGCTTCGCCTTGGGTCAAGTCCAGAATCGCCGTCCGCAACCCCTGCGCGCGCATCCTGAGCAACGTTCCCCCGCAGGTCTGCTCCACATCATCGCGATGCGCGGCAATCGCCAGCACCTCTGCAATGGACTTCTCCACAGCAGCCCCCTTCCAAAACAAAGGCGCGGCCTCCAGGCCACGCCTTCTACACGCTATACCCTATACCCTGTCCCTCAATAGGTCGTATTGTCGTCATCGCTTGAGGCGTCCATGTAAGCCACATCCGTCGCGGTTCCGGTCACAGTAACGTTGGTATTGTTCCGTTCCGAACCATCCGTGGTGTTGTAGATGTACACCTGCCCGCCTTCCGCCGTATACACCTTATGCAGCCCCGTCACCGCGGCGATTCCAGTAGCGTCACCCTTGTAGGCGTCCAGCGTCACCGATCCTGTCGACGTGTTGAACATCGTCAGGCATCCGTATTGAGTTCCGCCCGTCGCCTGGACCTTCTTATAAGTCTCGCCAGACTCGCACTGCGACGATCCGATCCAGAGCGTATTGTCGTCGCCGAATACCATCTTGTCATGGGTGCCATCGCTGATCGGATAGCTATTCGTTACCTGTCCCGACTGCGTGTTCACTTCCGACAAGAATCCCTCAAATAGCCCATCTGGCTGCAACTGCTGCCCGGAAACATACAACGTATTCCCATTGAAAATGCCGTCCGTCGCTCCGCCCGGCACTGGAATGTTGTTCTGCGCCACCAGCGCAATGCCCTTTGCTCCCGAAGTGTTGGTGTTCAGTTCGGCCGCCGTGATCGGAATCACCGTAATTCCGGAGGTTGTGCCTCCGCACTCTCTCCCACAATCGAGCACGTACGCAGCCGAGCCATCCGGCGAGAATACCGCTCTAACAGGATTATCAAAGCTTGCATTGGGTCCGGTGCTTACCGGAAAGGCACAGTACACCGGAAGATTTTGCGGCTCGCAGTCCTGGGCACTCAAGTAGTGCTGTGGATCGGCGGAAGCTGCTGCGGCCGCCTGCTGCGACGCCGTAAGGCCCACCACGCTGTACACGCTGAATGAGTCGCTTGGCGTGCTGTCAGTCTGCGTGTTCGGCCCCTGCGTTGAATTCTGCACAAACGCCAGTGCGATCGTCCCTCCCGGGTTGACAGCCACTTTGTACACGTTGGGAAGGTTCAGCACATAGGACTTGCCGCCCGAAAGATCAACCACTGAGAGGACATGCGTAATGCCATTGGCCGCGTAAACGAATTGACGTCCGCGGTCTATAAAAATGCTCGACGAGAGACCGCCCGGAACCTTGATCGGTGATCCCGTCTTTTCCTGCGCGTAGCTGACGACGGTGAAGCTGCCGTCACCGGCGCCATATATCGCGCCTACCTGCTCCTCCGGCATGTTCTGGATCGTCACCGGCAGCGCACCCGTGTAGCCGGCTATGGAGAACGCTCCCGCACTGGTGTTATAGGGATGCCGAATGTCGTAGAACGCATCAACGAACGGAAGAGCGCCTTTCGTGAATCCGCTGGGATTCTGTTCCGCAATCAACACCCGGTTCAATACACCGCTCGGCGGCAGGCTCCGGCCTGCAAAGTAATAGTTCTTGCCGCATGAGGTGAGCAGCGAAGCAACGGCGAGCAAAAGGAGGGCGCTGGGCCAGAAACCGGTAAAATTTCTCTTCTTCAAACCTTTAAATCCTCACAAATCGCGGGAAAGCTAAGTATAGCAGCGCCAGCGCGAACACCGCTCACCCGGCGCGCCTTCTGGCAAACCGCCCTTCTCTGGAATACCATGACCAAAAGGTATCGAATGACTGACCGAATCCAGGAGATTTTTGGGGGGCGCACCATCCTATGCGATGGCGCCATGGGGACCACCCTCTACGCGAAAGGCGTCTTCATCAACCGCTGCTTCGACGAGCTGAACCTCTCGCAGCCAGACCTCGTCCGCTCTGTCCATGAAGACTACCTTCAGGCCGGAGCTGAGCTGATTGAGACCAACACCTTCGGCGCCAATGCCTTCCGCCTGCTTCGCTACGGTTTTCAGGACCAGGTTTTTGCCATCAACAAGGCCGGGGCGGAAATCGCCCGTCGCGCCGTCCGCCAACTCGAAGATAAACAGGCCGGGAAGGCCTGGGTAGCCGGAGCGGTCGGTCCACTCGGAGTTCATCTGGAGCCGCTCGGCAAGACCGGCCTTGAAGAGGCCCGTGCCGCCTTTGCCGAGCAGATTCGCGGACTCGTCGCAGGCGGTGTTGACCTCATCGTGATCGAAACCATGGTTGCGTTGAACGAGGCGGAACAGGCGATACTTGCTGTGCGCGAGGTTGCGCCCAATCTCCCCGTAATCGCCATGATCACCGTGGACGAGGACGCCAACTGCCTCGACGGATCAAGCCCGGAAACCGCAGCCGCTCGCCTCGCTGAAGCCGGAGCTGATGTGATCGGCTGCAACTGCAGTGCGGGACCCGCTACTGTCCTCACCACCGTCGAGCGCATGAGCGCCGTCACCAATCTGCCGCTCGCCGCCATGCCCAACGCCGGCACTCCTCGTGCTGTAGATGGGCGCAACATCTATCTCTGCTCTCCGGAATATATGGCCAGCTTCGCGCGTAAGCTCCTCAAAGCCGGCGCGCAATTCATAGGAGGCTGTTGCGGCACCACGCCGAATCACATTCGCGCCATCAAATCGGCCATCCGCGCCGTGGAGGCCCAGAAGACTGCCAAACCCGCGACCGCTCGCGAGGCGATAGTGACGGAAACTCCGCCAGCACCGCTGGAACAGCGCTCAAAAATCGGGCAACTCATTCACGACGGAACGTTCGTCACGCTCGTTGAAATTGTTCCCCCTCGCGGCATCGACTGCAGCAAGGAACTCGCTGGCGCGGCGCTGCTCGCTTCCCGAGGCATCCACGCCATCAACGTGCCCGACTCGCCTCGTGCCTCGGCCCGCATGAGCGCGCAAAGTCTCTGCATTCAGATCCAGCAGAAAACCGGAATCGAAACCGTCCTGCACTACACCTGCCGCGACCGCAACGTCCTCAGCATTCAGAGCGACCTGCTCGGCGCGTCTTCTATCGGCCTCAAGAACATCTTGTGCCTCACCGGAGACCCGCCCAAACTCGGCAACTACCCCGATGCCACAGCCGTTTTCGACGTGGACGCCATAGGGCTCGTCAATATTGTGCGCCGCCTCAATCACGGACTCGACATCGGCGGCAACCCCATTGGCGCGTCCACGGGATTCACCATTGCCGCTGCCGCCAACCCGGGCGTGCCCGACATCGACAATGAGATTCGCCGCTTTGCCTATAAGGTGGAAGCCGGAGCCGAATACGCGATCACGCAACCGGTATTTGATCTGCGACTGCTCGAAGCCTTCCTCAAGCGCATCGAAGGCTTCCGAATCCCCATCATTGCCGGGATCTGGCCGCTCACCAGCCTCCGCAACGCTGAGTTCATGAAGAACGACCTCCGCGTCTCTGTGCCGGACGCCATACTGGTGCGCATGCAGCAAGCATCCACGCCGGAACTTGCCCGCGCCGAGGGCGTCCGCATCGCGCAGGAAATGCTCTCAGCCGTCCAGGGTATGGTGCAAGGAGTCCAGGTCAGCGCCCCCCTGTCCCGTTACGCGCTCGCGGCAGATGTCATCGCCGGCGTGCTTAAGCCGAAATCCGAAAACTCCGAAGGAGCCGCCGTTGCAAAGCTTTGAGGAGTCGCTCAAGAAGCTCGAAACGATCGTTGCCCAGATGGAGCGCGGCGACATGGCGCTCGACGATATGGTCAAGCTCTTCGAAGAAGGCTCAAAGCTGGCCGAACAATGCAAACAGCAACTCGCTGACGCTGAAGGTAAAGTCGAAGTGCTTATTAAGCAGCGCAACGGCGCAATGAAGCGCGAGCCATTTGTCTGATCGAGAGCTATTTTGACGCCGCGATAACGCGCAGTCGACCACGCACAAAGTTCACTACTTCATCCGTCACATATTGCGGCGGCCGAATCGCAAACTGTGGCTTTCCCTCCAGCACCTTTGCTGAAATCCCCGTCCAGCGCGGCTCCAAGTCGGTCGCCCGAACCAGCACCGCATCCGCGCGATCCAGAAACAGCCGCGCCGAATCCTTGAAGTCAGCCACTCCTGCGTCCAGCACGGAAAGATATACGTCCGGCTGCAGAAACTGCATGACGCTGTTCGATTCAAGAATCGCGTTTTCCGCCGCCGCCAGTTCCTTCCTTATGCGAGGCATCGCGTCGGCCAGCATCCCTTGCCGCGTCCTGATCCAGAGGGCTCGCGTCGCGCCCGCCGCCAGGAACCTCGCCGTATCCGTCCCCGAGGCTGAATCCCGTTCCTCGCTGATTGCAATCGTGTGGTCGTCTGTCGCGCAATCGCACGGCCCGCCATCCGCCGTGCAAAATCCATGCCCGTACTGGGTGATCTTGAGCGCCGTCCAGCGCATCTCCGGCAGCCGCGCTATCAACCCCGCAACCACCGATGTCTTACCGATGTTGCGGGAATGTCCGCCAACAACCACCACCGCCACAGCTACTTCCCCTTCTTCCGCGAACCCCGCTTCGCAGCGCGCTTCGGTTCGGCGCCCAGCCGTCCGAGCGCCGCCAATTCCTTCAGATATCGATGCAGCGGCCGCGCCGGCCGCCCCCAGTGCACCACGCCGGCACCCTTCAATTTCTTGTGCGTCAGCACGCCCGAGCCGGAGCCAAGAATCACGCCTTCCCCGATTTCTACATGATCGCCAATACCCACTTGGCCCCCGACCACCGCCCCGGCTCTGATCACACATGAGCCGGAGATGCCGGTCTGCGCCGCAATTACCACATCCTTTTCCACGCGAACGTTGTGGGCAATGTGCACGAGGTTGTCGATCTTCACTCCGCGCCCGATCCGCGTCTCATCCAGCGCGCCCCGATCAATCGTGGTGTTCGCGCCAATCTCCACATCATCCTCAATCACCAGCCGTCCTTGCTGCGGAAACTGAATGTATTCCCCCGTCCCATCGTCCCGCACATACCCAAAGCCATCAGAACCCAACACAGCCCCGGCATGAACCACCACCCGGTCCCCTAGTTGCGTTCCGGCGTAGATCACAACACCCGGAAGGATTCTGCATTCCCTTCCCAACTTCACTCCGCTCCCGACCACCACTCCCGCGCCAATTATGGTTTCGTCACCCAGGTGCGCTCCTGTCTCGATCACCGCGTGCGCACCTATGGAAACCCTGCGCCCCCGCACCACATCAGCCGCGATCACAGCAGTAAGGTGAACTTCGCCCTCAACATCTTTCGCTGAAAGCAGCCGTGCAGCCCGCGCAAACGCAAGCTTTGGCTTCGGCGCGATCAGCAGGGCCTTGCCCGAATCGCCAACCGCTGCATTCACCGTCTCCGAAACTATGATCGCGGCCGCTCTCGACGACAACGCATCCCGCAAAGTTGAAGCGTCCTCGGCAAACACCAGATCACTGTAGCCCGCGCGCCCAATGGACGCCACGCCGGAAACCTCAAGTTCCGGATCGCCTCCGCATACTTCGGCCTTCAGCAACTCCGCCAGTTGAACAAGACGCACAACGACCCCCAAGGACTATTACTGCTTCTATGGATGCTAATGATTTTCAGCTCCAAAAGGCTAACGGCCAATAGCTATTGGCTCATGGCTGCCTCACCGAATATGCCAAAGACTGTACATCAGCACCGCCAGCACTGCCGCGCTCACCCAGAAATAAAGCCGGTCGCGCTCCATCAAAAAGCCTACGCCTGCAAATATCACCCGCACCACTGGAGTCGCAATCAATATCAGCAATCCGAATTGAATCACGCTGCCCGCGTCTCCATGCATCATCCCGTGCCACATGCCTGAGGGAGTACGCAAAGCCTCGGCTACTCCCGTGAAGTGGCTATAGTCTGGGCGTGGTCCCGAAGCGTGCAACAGATACATGATTCCGCCCACCAACACCACCGCGGCCGCCAGCAGAACGCCGATCTGCAGCGTGCGTCCAATCGCGATCTCCAGCTTCTCATCCGTCAATCGCATCAGAGCCTTCCCGCCAGGCTGTTCACAATCATTTCAATGCCCAGCGCCACAATCACCAACGCAAACAAAATCCGCAGCTTCTTCACATCGGCGTGCACCAGCACCTTCGCTCCGAGAAGCGACCCCGCCAGAACGCCCAGCATCACCGGCATGGCCAGCGAGGGGTCAATATAGCCGCGGCTTAGGTAAATCCCCGCGCTCGCCGCTGCCGTCACTCCAATCATGAAGTTTGATGTCGTGGTCGAAACTTTGAACGGCAGCCCCATCGCCTGGTCCATCGCCAGCACTTTCACCGCCCCCGAGCCAATTCCAAGCAGCCCTGAAAGCGTTCCCGCGCTGAACATCAGCCCGAACCCCGCGGGCACCCGCTCCGCGATATAGGACTCATGCCGGCCGTCATGCGGATAGCTTCCACAAAGCCGCAGCCGCTCGGCCAGTTTGCTGCCCCGCTTATTTCCCACGTAAGTCGGTTTCTTGCGCGCGGAAGCAAATGCCGAGTAGAGCAGCACCAGCCCGAAAATCATCCCAATGGCATGGGTTGAAACCCTCGCCGTCAAATACGCGCCCAGCACCGCCCCCAGCGTCGTCGCGATCTCCAGGAACATCCCAATCCGTATATTCGAGTACCCTTCCCGCACATAAGCCGCCGCCGCACCGGAAGACGTGGCGATCACCGATACCAGCGACGCGCCAATTGCATAGTGAATATCAACGTGAAAGAGCAGCGTGAGCACCGGCACGATCACCACGCCGCCGCCCAGCCCGGTAAGCGCGCCCAGCAATCCGGCAAGAAAGGAGGCTAAAAAAATAAAGCCTGAAAACTCCGCCGCGTTCATGACCTAACAGAGTACAACCCAAGAGCATCCGCGCCCCCTGCATCAGCAAGAAAATCCGCAAACCCGGCGTCGATTAATCACCGGAGGATTGACATCATCCGCTCTCCAAACAAGCCTCAACGCCCCAATTTCGCCCAGACCGCCAGCCGTGCTAACGTAAAAAGTTCCATACTTTTCTCCGGGAAGGACCCGTCCCTTGTCCAGCTCTGCTCCCACCTCCCTCCGCCAGACGGCGCTCAACGCCATGCACCGCCGCATGGGCGCAAAAATGGTGGACTTTGGCGGCTGGGACATGCCCGTCGAGTACTCCGGCCTCATCGCCGAGCACATGGCCGTCCGCACCGGCGTGGGCGTCTTCGACGTGAGCCATATGGGCGATATCCAGCTTCGCGGACCGGAGGCGCTTGCCGCCGTCCAGCACATTACCATGAACGACGCCTCCAAACTCCAGGTGCGGCAGGCCCACTACTCGGCCATGCTTTACCCGGAAGGCACCTTCGTCGATGACGTCATCGTCCATAAGTTCAGCGACAATGACTACCTCATCGTCATTAACGCCGGAACCCGCGAGAAGGACTTTCAATGGATCAAGCAGAACGCCCAACGCTTCCATTGCCATGTCGCAAATTACAGCGATTTCTATACCCAGCTTGCCATCCAGGGCCCCAGGGCCGCGGAAACCCTGGCCAAACTCACTAATGTCGACCTCGGAGCAATCAAGCCCTACTGGTTTAACTGGGGCACCGTCTGCGGTATCCCCAACACCCTCGTCGCCCGCACTGGATACACGGGCGAAGACGGCTTCGAAATCTATGTTCCATCCGACGTGCCCACCAGCGAGCGCGTCTGGAACGAAGTCCTCGAAGCAGGCAAGGAATTCGGCATCCTG
Source organism: Acidobacteriaceae bacterium (assembly GCA_035945555.1). Taxonomy (GTDB): domain Bacteria; phylum Acidobacteriota; class Terriglobia; order Terriglobales; family Acidobacteriaceae; genus Silvibacterium. The sequence goes on along the minus strand of DASZAG010000027.1, from coordinate 18,413 downwards.
CCGTGCGGACTCGGCGCCCGCAATACCCTCCGCCTCGAATCCGCCATGTCGCTCTATGGACACGAGATCTCTGAGTCCATCAACCCCTTCGAGGCCCACCTTGACCGCTTCCTCAAACTCGATAAGGGCGACTTTATCGGCTCCAAGGTATTGAGGAGAATCCAATCCGAAGGCGGTCTCACGCGCAAGCTCGTCGGGCTTGAAATGATCGAGCGCGGCATCGCCCGCGACGGCTACCCCGTCCTGAACGCTTCGGGAGAAATCATCGGCGTCGTCACCAGCGGTTCGCCCGCGCCGTTCCTCAAGAAGAACATTGCGCTGGCCTATGTCCCTGCGCACCTCGCAGCCCTCGACACCGAAGTCGCGGTCGAAATTCGCGGCAATCCCGTCAAAGCTAAAATTATTCCCACGCCGTTTTACCGCCGTCCAAAGAAATCAGCCTAAAGAGGAAACAACAGATGTCTTATCCGCAGAATTACAAATACACGCGCGAGCACGAGTGGATTGAGCCCAAGGGCGGTAACGGAACCATCGGCATTACCGACTACGCGCAGAACTCCCTCGGCGACATCGTCTTCGTCGACGCGCCCAAGGTTGGGTCAAAGGTCGAGAAGGGCGCAGTCTTCGGCAGCGTCGAGTCGGTCAAAGCCGTCTCCGACCTCTACTCGCCCGTCACCGGAACCGTCACCGAGGTCAATGAATCCCTCAAGGACTCGCCCGAAAAGCTCAACACTGAAGCACACTCCGCCTGGATCATCAAAGTCGAAATGAGCAATCCCGGCGAGCTCGACTCGCTCCTCTCCGCCGCTGATTACGAAAAATTCATCGCCGAAGAAACAGGAAAGTAGCCAATCCGATGCGCTATTTGCCCAAGTCCGATGCAGAGCGCGCCGCTATGCTGCGCGACATCGGCTTCGCCTCGATTAACGATCTCTTTTCCGCCATTCCCGAAGAGTACCGCCTCACGCGCGACCTGAACGTCCCGCGCCAAATGGGCGAGTCCGAAATCGTCGATCACTTCAAAGCCGCGGCGCTAAAGAACGCCAATGGTTACACCAGTTTTCTCGGTGCCGGCGCCTACCGCCACTATCGCCCCGTCGTCATCGACTCGCTCGTGCAGCGTGGCGAATTCCTCACCTCCTACACGCCCTACCAGGCGGAGATCACCCAGGGCACCCTTCAGGCCATCTTCGAGTTTCAGACCATGATCTGCGAGCTCACTGGCATGGACATCGCCAACGCCTCCATGTACGACGGCTCTACCGGAGCCGCCGAGGCCGTCATGATGGCCGTGCGTGTCACCGGGCGCGACGGCGTGCTCGTCGCCCGCACCGCGCATCCCGAGTACCGTGAGGTGATGCACACCTACGCGCAGCATCAGGGCCACGAAGCCCGCGAGGTTAGTTACGCTCACGACGGACGCCTCGACCTCGCCGCCCTCGACGCCGCCATCAACGACCAGACCGCCTGCGTTCTCGTCCAGTCACCCAATTTCTTCGGTATCGTCGAGGACATTCCCGCTATCGCCGAAATCGCGCACAAGAAAGGCGCGCTGCTCGTCGTCTCCATCGCCGAAGCCGTCTCGCTCGGCATCGTGCGCCCGCCTGTCGAAGCCGACATCGTTTCCATGGAAGCGCAGTCCTTCGGCGTCGCCCTCAGCTACGGGGGCCCCTATTGCGGCGTGCTCGCGGCAAAGGAAAAATATCTGCGCCAGATGCCCGGACGTCTCGTCGGCGAAACGAAGGACAGCGAAGGCCGACGCGGCTTCGTCCTCACCCTCTCCACGCGCGAACAGCACATCCGTCGCGAGAAGGCGACCTCCAACATCTGCACCAACCAGGCGCTCGTCGCGCTCATGGCCACCGTTTTCTTAACCGTCTACGGCAAGCAGGGCATCCGCGAACTCGCGCTGCAGAATCTCTCGAAGGCAAAGTACGCGGCCGACACACTTGGCAAGCACGGCAAGCTCCTTTTCGCCAACACGCCGCGCTTTCACGAGTTCGTCTTGCAAACAGATGAAGCCCCAAAGCAACTCAATGCGCGCCTGCTCGAGAAAAAAATCATCGGCGGACTCTCGCTCCAGCGCTGGTACCCCGAACTGGGCAACGCAACCCTGTGGTGCGCCACTGAACTGACCACCAAAGATCAGATCGACGCCGCAGCCGTGGTCCTCGCGGATGCGCCCATCGCAGCAACAATGAGATAAGAGCAAAGAATGGCATTCACCGGCAACACCCGCAAAGTCACCGCGCACCTCACGCAGAACGAAGCTCTTAGCTTCGAGAAATCCGCGCCGGGCAAGAAAGGCTACAAGCTCGCCCCGCTCGACGTCCCCGAGGCCGACGCCTCCGCCCTGCTCGGCACCTCTGCGCGCACTGACGACCCCGCGCTCCCCGAACTCAGCGAAATCGAAATCATCCGCCACTTCACGCGCCTCTCCACCTGGAACTACGCCATCGACCTCGGCATGTACCCCTTGGGCAGTTGCACCATGAAGTACAACCCGCGCATCAACGAGTTTGTCTCGCGCCTCGAAGGCATTGCCGAAGCTCATCCCTATCAGCCGGAAGCGCTCTCGCAGGGTTCGCTCGAAATCGTTCGCATGCTTCAGGACTGCCTGCTCGAAATTACCGGCATGCAGGCCATCACCCTGCAGCCCGCAGCGGGAGCCCACGGCGAGTTCACCGGAATCCTCCTCGCCCGCGCTTATCACGAGTCAAAAGGCAACCCCCGCAAAACCATCATCATTCCCGACTCCGCCCACGGAACCAACCCCGCCACAGCGGCAAGCTGCGGCTATCAGATCGTCAACCTCAAATCCAATGCCAACGGCGGAGTTGATGTCGCCGCGCTCGCGCAGCTCGTCAATGAAGACACCGCCGCCATGATGCTCACCAACCCCTCCACCATCGGCGTCTTCGAAAACGAAATCCACAAAATCGCCGACGTCCTCCACGCCAAGGGCGCGCTCCTCTACATGGACGGCGCCAACATGAACGCCCTCGTCGGCAAAACCCGCCCCGGCGACTTCGGCGTGGACGTGATGCACCTCAACTTGCACAAGACCTTCTCCACGCCGCACGGCGGAGGCGGCCCCGGCTCAGGCCCCGTCGCCTGCAAAAAAATTCTGGAGCCGTTCCTACCCACACCCGTCCTTGCGCGCGGCGCCGACGGCCTGCTCCACTGGAACTACGCCCGCCCGCAATCCGTCGGCCGCGTCCGCATGCTCTACGGCAACTTTGGAATGTTCGTTCGCGCGCTTGCCTACATCCTCGCCAATGGTCCCGACGGCCTGCGCCAGACCACCGAAGACGCCGTCCTCAACGCCAACTACATCCGCAAAAAGCTTGAAGACGTCTACGAGCTCCCATACCCCACCGCCTCCATGCACGAGGTCGTCTTCAGCGACAAACGCCAGACCAAAAACGGCGTCAAAACCGGCGACATTGCCAAGCGCCTCATCGACTATGGCTTCCACCCCTACACCACGTCCTTCCCGCTCATTGTTCCCGGAGCGCTCATGATCGAGCCGACTGAAAGCGAATCGCGCGAGGAACTCGATCTCTTCATCGACGCCATGCGCCAGATCGCCCGCGAAGTCGACGAAAATCCATCACTGGTCACCTCCGCGCCGCATGCCACTCGCATCTCGCGCCTCGATGAAACCACCGCCGCGCGCAAGCCCATCCTGCGCTGGAAGGCCCCAGCCGCCACCAACGGAGTCGAAATCGACACCCCCGCAAAGGAGTGGTAGCTCCCGCCTGCATTGAAGAATCACGAATTTCCACATAAAATAAGAGGATTGCAGGAAAGGTTTCAAACAAGTCATGCCTAAAGCCGGAATTCACCCTAACTACAACGAGATTCGTGTCCTCTGCGCGTGCGGTAACAGCTTCGTCACCCGCTCCACCCACAAGGGCGACATCCACGTCGAAATCTGCTCCGCTTGCCACCCCTTCTTCACCGGTAAGCAAAAGCTGGTCGACACCGCGGGACGCGTCGAGCGCTTCCGCCGCAAATACGCCAAAGCGGAGCCGGCTGCGAAGTAGTCGCAAGCCTCAAGCAAGACCCGAAAGCCTCCGCAGCGTCGGAGGCTTTTGCACAACAGAAGCACCATGAAGAAGAACTGGGACAACCCGATCGAGCACGCCATGCCGCACGGCACCCGTGTGCCAGCGTCTCTCTCCATCGGAGACGTCCAGGTCGCACCCGCCACCGTGCTCGCTCCCATGGCCGGAGTCACCGACACCGTCTTCCGCCGCTTTATCCGCAACGCCAGCCTTTTCACGGGTGCGGATGCCCCACATCTCGAAGAGATGTGGGATGGGTCGAAAGTCGAAAGGACCATCACCAACCAGCAGTCCGGCTGCGGCCTCATCATGACGGAGTTCACCTCTGCCGACGGTCTCTCGCGCATGCGCGAGTCCAAGCGGAAGCGCTATCTCACCTTCTACGACGATGAGCACCCCATCGCGGCCCAGCTTTTCGGCTCCAACCCTGAGACGCTCGCCGACGCCGCCCGCATCGTGCAGGACACCGGCTTCGACTTGGTGGACCTCAACCTCGGCTGCCCCGCCAAGCGCGTCGTCGCATGCAATGGAGGCAGCGGCCTCCTGCGCGACCTGCCCCTTATCGGGACCATATTCGAAGCGATCCGCGCCGCCATCACCATCCCGTTCACCGTCAAAATCCGACTCGGCTGGAACGACAACCACATCATCTGCGTCGAGCTGGCAAAGCTCGCGCAGGAGTCCGGCCTTGCCGCCGTCTCCGTCCACGCCCGCACCCGCGAACAGGGCTACACCGGTCAGGCCCGCTGGGAGTGGATCGCCGCCGTCAAGGACGCCGTCTCCATCCCCGTCATCGGCAACGGAGACGTCCGCACGCCCGAGGACGCCGCCGCGCTCGTAGCTGAAACCAGCTGCGACGCCGTCATGATCGGTCGCGCCGCCCCCTCCAATCCCTGGATTTTCCGCCAGATCGCGCAGTACACCGCCACCGGCCGCTACGACCAGCCCACCGACCGGGATCGCTACAACATGATCCGCACTTACTTTGAAATGCTGCTGGCCGAAACCGACGTCAATGGCAAAGAAGTGCAGGGAAAGATGAAGCAGTTTGCCTCCTGGTTCACCCATGGAGTCGCCAACGGCGCTCACCTCCGCAAGGCCATTTACGAGGCAAAATCCGGCGAAACCATCCTCGCCGCGGTTGAGCAATTCTTCGCGGAGCGCGAAGATCAGGCGCAACAAGCCGCCACTCCCGCGCCTTTCCAATTTGCGCTGATGAATCCCTGATCTCTTTTTTTCTGGCTATGCCCCATTCTTTTCCGTAGCATTCAGGTATGGCCAGAGGATGGGAGAGCAAATCCGTGGAAGAGCAGCTTGCAGAAAAAGAGTCCGCAACACTGAGTCAAGACGAGATTGCCCACCGCAGGCGCCTTGCCGACGCCCAGCGTCAGCGCGAAAAGCAGGCGCTCGAGCTCCAGCACGAACGCATTCTGAACGAGCGCACCTCCAACCCCAACCGTCGCGCCGCCCTTGAAGCCGCCCTCGCCGACATCGAAGCCAAACTGAAGAGCTTTTCCTAGAGATCCCGTCCCGACCAGCAGGGTCCACTGAATACTGGTCAATCTAGGCGCCGAAGGCGCGAGTGCCTTAACGGCTAGTTCCGGTTAAACAACAATGAATTCGCCTGATCGACTGACGTCATCAGTACCCGTGCAATGTTGATATGCGCTGGCCGCGTCGCTGCCCACACTATTGCATCCGCTACATCCTCGGCCACCAGCGGAGTCAGCCCCTTGTACACTTTCGCCGCGCGCTCCTCATCGCCGTGAAACCGCACACGGCTGAAGTCCGTCTCCACCATTCCCGGATCCATCGACGTCACTCTCACCCGGGTTCCCAGCAGGTCTTGTCGAAGCCCGTCGTTGATCGACCTTTCTGCCGCCTTCGTCCCGCAGTACACCGCGCCATTGGGATACGTCATCTCTCCCGCGGTCGAGCCAAGATTAATCACGTGCCCGCGCCCGCGCCCCACCATACCCGGGACGACTGCCCGCGTCACATACAGCAGCCCCTTCACGTTGGTGTCAATCATCTCTTCCCAGTCCTCGATGCTGCCCGCATACAGCTTGTCCAATCCCCGGCTCAGCCCCGCATTGTTCACCAGCACATCAACCGCGCGCCACTCCAAAGGCAGTCCGGAAATCGCTGTCTCCACCGCATCCCGGTTCCTTACATCCAGCCCAATCAAATGGACTGCCGCAGCGCCGGCCTCGATCAGCTTTGCGCGCATCGCCTCCAGCCGATCCAGCCTTCGCGCCGCCAACAGCAATCGCGCCCCTTCGCGGGCAAAAGCAAAAGCGCAAGCTTCTCCGATGCCCGAGCTCGCCCCCGTGATGAATACCACCGAACCCCTCACCTCTGTTTTCATCAGACCATCCTAAGCTACTCGCCCGCCCAAGTCGTATCGCGAACCAGCCGGTAATACGCGCCCGCCCAGTCCTCGTTCTTTTTCCCCTGCTCGATTGCGTGGTCCAGATTGGCCCGAAACATATCCGCAAGCGGCGTCTTCACTTTGTATTCCTCCGCGGCATCCTGGAACAACCGCGTATCCTTCTCGCCAAGCGCAATCGTCCCTCCTGGCGGATTCGGCGGATTCACCATCAACTTTGAGTAGCTCGCGTAAAACGGCGACTGGAATGCCGCCTCGTTCACCGTCTCCAGAAACACCCTCGGATCAATCCCCAGCGCCTCGCCAAGAATGACGCTCTCTGAAAGCGACGCAATCATTGCCATCATCAAAAAATTCCCGCCCAGCTTCAATCCATGCGCCGCCGCAGGCTTGTCGGAAACCACCATGATCTTGCGCGTAAAGCACTCCAGCAGCGGACGCACCTTCCCCACAGCCTTCGCCTCGCCGCCCACCGCCGTCGCCAGCCTGCCTTCCTCCGCAACGTTCGGCCTCCCAAACACCGGAGCCGCCACAAATGCCAGATGCTCGGTTTTATGCGCAATCGTCAGCCGCTCCGAACAAGCCACGCTTATGGTGCTCAACGACACATGAACCGTGCCGGGCATCATCGCCTTCAGCGCGCCGCCACCGAACAACACCGCTTCAAGCGCCTCATCGTCAAACAACACGCTGAACACCACTTCAACGCCTTCAACGGCCTCCGCCGCGGAGCCCGCAATACGCGCCCCACGACTTCGGAGTGGCTCAGCGCGCTCGCGAGTCCGGTTCCACACGGTCAATTCGTGTCCTGCCTTCAGCAAATGCCCCGCAATCGCGGAACCCATCTTCCCCAGCCCCAGCAACGCAACCTTCATCACTTCTCCTTGTAGTGCTTAGGATGACGCAGACCTCAAAACAACGCAAAAATTACTCGTGCTTCCATATTTTCCTTTATCCTCTTGTCGAAATTGGTAAAGTAATCAGCGATGGAAGCGCCTCCAAATACGCCGGGGCAAAACCCCGAGCAGGACCTGACTCAGCAGGTCGCACGCCTCACGCAGCGCGTCTACCGCCTCGAATCTGTCCTGCGCGCCCGCGGCATCTCCATCGACGAGCCGGCATCTCAGCCCAGCGCTCCCGTGCAGCAGCCCGCACCAGCCGCAACACAGCCGGCGACGCAGCCCACTCCGCCAGCGCTCATGCCAGCAGTGCCCCCGCCTCCACCATCATTCCTAACGCAGCAGCCTCAAGCGGCCGACCATTCCCTTGAATCACGCATCGGTTCGCAATGGTTCAATCGAATCGGAATCCTCGCCGTTCTCATCGCCATGGCCTGGTTCCTCAAGCTCGCGATTGATAACCACTGGATCGGGCCCTCCGGCCGTGTACTTATCGGAATCGTCGCTGGAGTCGCCCTCATCGCCTGGTCCGAACGCTTCCGCTCCCGCGGCTTCGCTGGATTCTCCTACTCGCTCAAGGCCGTCGGCAGCGGCATCCTGTATCTCTCCTTATGGGCTGCCTATTCGCTTTTCCACCTCATGCCTTCCAGCGCGGCCTTCGCCGCCATGATTGCCGTCACCGCATTCAACGGATTCATGGCGTGGTCCCAAGAGTCGGAGCTTCTCGCTCTCTACGCCATCGTCGGCGGCTACGGAACTCCTCTTTTGCTGTCCAACGGACAGAACCACGAGGTCGCTCTCTTCTCCTATCTGCTGTTGCTCAACCTTGCGACCCTTGTGCTCATTGCGCTCCGCCCCTGGTCGCGTTTGCTCATCGGCTCATTTGTAGGTACTGTTTTCTTCTTCGCGGCGTGGTCGATGAGTTTCTATTCCAGCGCCTATTTTGGCGTCACAGCTTTCTATCTGTCGCTCTTTTTTCTGCTCTTCTCCGCCGCGCCCCATCTGGTGCGCCTCAACAGGACCAACGCCGACTCGCTGTCGCCACGGGATTCCATCGCCCTTATCGTTCTCCCATTCGCAAACGCGGCGCTTGGCTTTATCGGGTTCTACGGACTGGTCGACAGCGTAGGCTCATCCTCAGCCGCCCCCTGGATCGCCGTCGCATTCGCGGCCTTCTACCTCCTGCTACTGAGAGTGCCCAACCTGCCGCATCATGCGGTTCCGCCGCTGCTCAGGTCGCTCGATCTCGTCATCGCCGTCGTCTTTCTCACTATCGCCATTCCCCTCAAAACTCATGGGCGATGGCTCACCATCGGCTGGCTCATTGAAGGAGCCGCGCTGCTATGGCTCACCCGCAAAGTTCCGCAAAAGCTGCTATGGGCTCTTTCGCTCGTCGCCCTTACACTGGGACTCGGCGCGCTGCTCGCCATCAACCCCACCGCCTCCACCACCATCCTCTTTAACGAGCGCTTCGCGACCTACCTCGTCGGCATCGCCGTCTTCGCCTTCATCGCGTTCCTCGCCTATCGCTCACATCAATCCGGACGCCCCGACTTCCCGATCCCCTGGCAGACGCTTGCCGCAGTATCCGTTCTCATCGTGAACGCGCTCATCCTCATCTCCATCAGCCTTGAAATTCACAACTACTGGTGGATGTTGCGCTACTCCGGCAACTACAGCCTTGTTCACGACTACCGCATGTACGCGCAATTCACCTACTCGGCTTTCTTCATGCTCTTCGGAGCCGCCCTGCTGCTCCTCGGCTTTCTCCGCAACTCGGCTTTTTTGCGCTGGCAGGCGCTGGTACTGCTGGCCATCTCTATCGGCAAAGTCTTTCTCGTGGACACAAGCGAACTCAGCCAGGGCTATCGAGTTTTCAGCTTCCTCGCGCTCGGAGTCCTACTGCTTGCCGTCAGCTTCGCCTATCAGCGCGACTGGCTTAACCTTCGCGGAAGCGAGCGCCACAATCAATGATCGTTCGCCCCGCGATGCTTCTGCTGGTTATCGTTGCCGCAGCCACGCCCAATCCGCGCTATTTCAAGTACCAGCGCGCCGTCCTCGACACGCCATCGCAAAATCAGCAGGCCTGCGTCGCGCTCGATCCCGCAATCTTCGCCCATGCCGGGCCGCAACTCGCCAGTCTCCGCCTCTACAAGGGAGAAACGGAAACCCCGTATGCGCTCCACAACATGGGCAACACCCAATCCTCCGCGAGCCCAATCCTTCCGCTGAACCTCGGCGTGCGCGGCGGACACACCACTTTCGACGCCGCCATGCCCGACAGCTCCTATCGCAACGTCACGCTCGATGTCGGTGCAAAGGACTTCATCGCAACGGTGCAGGTTTCAGGCAGCCAGACCCAGACCGGCTCTCGCGCCACCAGCCTCGGCTCTTACACCATCTTCGATTTCACCCGTCAGAGGCTTGGCCGCAGCACCGTGCTCCATCTTCCTCTGTCCAATTTCCACTACCTCCACTTCCGCATCGACGGCCGCATTACTCCCGCGCAGATCACAGGCATCAACGCTCAGTCCGCCGTCCAGGCTCCGCCGGAATACATCGACATCGCGTCTTCCTCCACCGTCAAACAGCAGGGACGCGACTCCATCATCCAGTTCAGAGTTCCGGCCAACGTGCCCGTGGATCGCATCCTCTTCGCGCCCGGGGCACAGCCCGCCAACTTCAGCCGCGATGTCACCATCAACGTCTCGCCCATCAACCCCCAGGTCGAGGACGAAAGCGAGTACCCGTTTCCTTCCGGCTCATCGGGAAACATCCTGCGCCTCCACACCATCCAGAACGGCCGCAAGATCGACGAAGAGAACCTCGCCGTCGATGCACCCTTTACCCCCATCCGCGGCGCGGCAAAATGGACCGTCACCATTCACAATCAGGATGACCCGCCCCTCGCTCTCCAATCCGTCGCGTTGCAAATGACCGCCCGAATGCTCTGCTTCAGCGCTCAGTCCGGCGCAAGCTACGCGCTCTATTACGGAGACCCCGCTCTCACCGCGCCCCGCTACGATTACGCGCAACTCTTCGCGGTCGACAGCAACGCAGCCCGCGCAAAGCTCGGCAACGAGCAGCCCAACGCTCTCTACCAGTCCCGCCGCGACACTCGCCCCTTCACCGAGCGCCATCCTGCGCTGCTCTGGATCGCACTCATCCTGGCAATCCTCATCCTCGGCGCGCTTGCTCTCCGCTCCAGCCGCAATCTTCAGCAACCCAAATAAGAAAAAAAACGGCCCCGGACAGAATCCGGGACCGCGCAAAGGAACACTCTCCTATCTCATCGCGTTCTCAACTTCGTTCAACCATCCAGGCGGCTTCAATATCTCTCTAGGACGCGGCCCATCCGCCGGCCCCACAATCCCATCCCGCTCCATCAAATCGATAAGGTGCGCCGCGCGCCCATAACCAATCCGCAGCCGCCGCTGTAGTAGCGAAGTCGACGCCTTCCCAAACTCCAGCACCAGCCGCACCGCATCCTGGAACATCTCGTCGTTCTCTTCTTCGCCGTCCATCTCCAAGTCGGATTCACGTCCAGCGGCATCCTTCGGAGCCTCCAGGAAGCCCTGCGCATACTGCGCCTCGCCCTGCTTCTTCCAGAAGTCCGTTACCTTTGCAATTTCGTCTTCCGTCACAAACGGAGCATGCACGCGCTGCAATCTTGACGTCCCTGGCGGCAGAAACAACATGTCGCCGCGACCCAGCAGGCTCTCTGCGCCGTTTGAGTCGAGAATTGTCCGCGAATCTACCTTCGTCGCCAGTCTGAATGACATCCGCGTCGGCACATTCGCCTTGATCAGCCCCGTAATCACATCCACGGAAGGCCGCTGCGTCGCCAGCACCAGGTGAATGCCCACTGCGCGCGCCATCTGCGCCAACCGTGTAATCGCCTCTTCCACGTTGGCCTTGTCCAGCATCATCAGGTCGGCCAGTTCGTCGATGATGATGATGATGTAAGGCAATGGCTCCTCGTCGGGCGAATCCTCAAACATATTCTTCGTGCCGCCCTCGAACAGCCTGTTGTACTGGTCGATATTGCGAACGCTGCGCGAAGCCAGCAACTTGAGCCGCCGCTCCATCTCCCGTACCGCATTGCGCAGCGCATTCGCCGCCAGCTTCGGCTCCGTAATGATCGGCGTAAACAGGTGCGGAATGCCCTCATACATTCCCAGTTCCACGCGCTTCGGATCCACAAGAATCATCCGCACCTGCGCCGGAGTCGCTTTGAACAGCACCGACATGATCATCGCGTTGATCGCCACCGACTTGCCTGACCCCGTGGAGCCCGCAATCAGCACGTGCGGCATCGTCGCCAGGTCCGCCGTCACAATCTGCCCGTTGATGTCCTTGCCCATCGCCAGCGTCAGCTTGCTCTTCGAGTTGCGGAAGTGCTCCGCCTCAATCACATCGCGCAGCCAAATCGTCTCGCGATGCCGGTTCGGAACCTGCATTCCCACCGTGCTCTTACCCGCCATGCGCTCAATCAGAACGCTCTCCGCGCTCATCGCCAGGCACAGATCATCGGCCAGCCCGGTCACGCGGCTGTATTTCACGCCAGCCTCGGGACGAAACTCAAACGTCGTCACCACCGGCCCCGGATTAATCCGCACCACCTGCCCGCCCACATCGAACTCGGCGCATTTCTCCACCAGCATCTGCGCTTCTGTACGAAGCTCATCCTCGCGCACAATCTGCGCTTCCTCACTGCGATGCAGCAGCGTGCTGGGCGGCAGCCGAAACCCATTCATCGACTTCGGTGTCACCGTCACGCCGTGCGGCTCCGCGTCCGCGCGCTCGCCCACCGCAATCGACGGCTCCTTTTTCTCACGCGGAACAAGCTGCGGCTTCAGGGCTGGCGCCGGCTCTGGCACTGGATCAGGCACCACCGCCCGCGGCATCTGCTCCCATACCGTCTGCGGAGCAGGCTCCTCTGCGTACAGCTCTGCAAATCCGCCGCGACGATGCCGGTCAGTCGGCCCATCGTCATCATCCATCGCAACTGCCGCCGCAGCCGGAGCGCTCTTTACTGCCTCGCGTGTTTCGTTCTCATCTGCGCCGAGGCCGCGCCGGGCCAGTTTTGCTGCCGCCTTCTGCTCCTTCTCCAATTCCTTCTCGCGAGCCCTCTCCGCCTTCGCCTCGGCGCGCATTTCCTTCACGCGGGCCCGTCTAAAGCGCCAGTTCTGCCAGCGGTCGCGCCACGCAAACAGAAACGCGAACCGCACCACCATCCATTCACGCGCGCTGTTAAAGCTGAACGTCGTTGAAAGATATGCAGCTGCCAGCACCGCACATCCCGCCACCACAAACGCGCCCGGATAATTCAGCCATCCCACCAGCGCGCCAGCAACCAGCAGCCCCATCACACCTGCAATCGGCAGACCGCCAACCATATGCAGATGACCCGGCAGCAGCCCCGCCAGCGCGGGACCAAAAATCAGGCACACCACAATCCCAACCAGCTTCGCGCCCGGAGAACCCGCGGCCCGCGACTGTAGCCACGTCCACCCCAGAGCGGCTACAAGCAGCGGCAGGCAGAATGCCGTCACGCCCTCAAATTGCAAGAGTAGGTCGGCCCACCACGCGCCAATCAGGCCGATCCAGTTGTGGGCCGGATGCAGCCCGGGCCCAAACCCTCCCACCGTATTAAAGGAAGGATCCGTCGAACGATATGAAATAAGAGAAAGAAAAAGGAGGACCGCGGCCGTCAACGCAAGCAGCCCTATCAGCTCATTCAGCCGCCGGTTGCGAGTCGGAGTTGTAACCAATTGAAGGGGCTTCATCAAGACGCGAAGCAGCGCCGCCGCCGTGGAACTCTCCCGCCGTGCTGCAAACCGCACCGCCGGGGATTGGCAGTCAAAGCGCGTCCAAACACCAGAGCACCTCCATTATCCCAGAACCTCACCCCTCAGCGATCCACAAAATCACCAAGGGGAACCGAACTGGAAACCTATATGTATGTTGAGAATTTGCGCCGACGACCGCGCATCAGAATAAAGGCCGGGGGAGGTCCTTGGTTCGCCCTACTTCCATTCCCACACTTTGGACGATGTATTCCCCGCAGCATCCGTCTCAAACTCAAATACTCCGCATGCATTGTTAATGCGCGCCAGCTTCTTTGAGGTGGTGTGGAAGAACAACGCGCCGCGATAACTTACTGATCCGCCTTCGCCGAACTTCCCGATACCAGTTCCAGTCCAGGTCACCGTGTCGCCATCCTGCGTCATACTCAGTCCCTGTCCACGACCCAGAATCGAGCCATCTGCCCGAACCACCGCCGTGTAGCTGCCCATGCCCTTCGTCGGAACCTTCAGCACGTGTCCGCCGTCCTCAAACGATACTTCCGCAGTCGGCGGATCTACAGTAATAACACGCCTTACCAGCCTTTTGCCCTTCGTTTCGCTAATCAGTTCTCCTAACATTCTTCATGTTCTCGACTTTCTCGGGTTCGTAACGTCGAATCCCGTAGTAGTCGGGAATTATACGCGCTAGGTTCGCGCGGCAAGACTTTCGTCAGGAGGCCTCACAATGAGCCGCTATTTCCTGCTCTGCATCGTCGCTCTCGCCATCTCCTCCACAGAATTCACCGCCGCCCAGGCAACCGTCCCGCAAATCGCCACCAGTTCTCAGGGCGCATGCACAGCGTTTGCGAAACCCCACTCGGACAGCCCCAAAGCGAACGCCATCAATGCGCCGAGACTGGTCTACACGGTTGATCCCGAGAATCTGCCCGGCGCTCCCAAACACCCCCTCTCAGGAATTACCGAAGTCGCGCTCCTGGTCGATATCAGCGGCAATCCGCAGCAGGTCCATGTAGAGAAATCCCTCGGGCCGAAGTACGACAAAGTTGTCGTTGCCGCGGTTCAGCAATACCGCTTCAAACCAGCGCTTCAGCATGGCAAGCCGGTGCAGGTAAAGATCTGCGTTGGCATCAACTTCCGCATCTATTAGGTCTTGCCCAACCCGAGAATTCGCAGGGTCGTGTCGTCTTCCATCCCGCCAAAATACTTCCGCAGAACCTCCACGAACATCCCATCGTCCGCGGCAGCGCGTGCAAACAGCGTCATTGACGACCGAAACTTCATATCGTCCGGATACCCGAAAATCTCCTCCACGCCCCGATCCTGAACCCCCAGTACAATTCCGCATATCTCCCGTAGCCGCGGCCCCAGCACCGGATGCGCTAGATACGCCCGCGCCTCATCCAATGACTGAATCGCATACCGCTGGCTCATCGCACTCGCACCCAGCCCGGCGATCTGCGGAAAGACGAACCACATCCAGTGTCCGACTTTCCTCCCCCGGCGAAGTTCGGAACAGGCTTGCTCAAACAGCCCTCTCTGCGCTTCAATGTAGCGGTCAAGATTGTATGGGTCCCCAGTCATCTCTAAATTCCGCCTTCCTACTCGGGACTTCGCGCCCGGAAGCCGCAATCACCTCGCCCCATCACCCTTTCCCATCATTCCATCAAGGACTTATATATGCAGACTAGAAAAATTGGCAAAACCGGCATCGAAGTAGGTCCGCTCATGCTCGGCGGGAATGTCTTTGGATGGACTGCTGACGCCGCCACCAGCTACGACATTCTTGACGCCTTCGTAGACACTGGCTTCAACTTCATCGACACCGCCGATGTCTACTCCAACTGGGTCCCCGGCCATCAGGGCGGCGAATCCGAAACCATCATCGGCCAGTGGCTAGCGCGCTCCAGAAAGCGCAGCCAGGTTGTCCTCGCCACCAAGGTCGGCATGGACATGGGCAACGGCAATAAGGGCCTTTCCCGCAACTATATTCTCCGCGCCGTTGAGGACTCGCTGCGTCGCCTCCAGACCGACTACATCGACCTGTATTTCTCCCACATCGACGACACTTCCACACCTCTCCAGGAAACCCTCGAGGCCTACCAGCAGCTGATTCAGCAAGGCAAAGTTCGCATCATCGGGGCCTCCAACTACAAGGGCGACCGCATCCGCCAGGCCGCCGCAATCGCCAAGAACCAGAAGCTCCCCGCCTATCAGGTCCTGCAGAACCAGTACAACCTCTACGACCGCAAAGAATTTGAGACCGATCTCCAGCCCGTCGCGCTGGAACTCAAGCTTTGCACTACCCCGCACTTCGCGCTCGCCAGCGGATTCCTCACCGGCAAGTACAAATCCATCGCGGACACCCAGGGCAAGGCCCGCGGATCCCGCGTCGCCCACTACTTCGACGAGCGCGGCACACGCATCCTCAATGTCCTGCGGGAAATCTGCCGCGAGACCGGCGTACGACCGGCAGCCATCGCGCTCGCCTGGTTGTTGGAGCAGCCCACCGTCCTTGCCCCAGTCGTTAGCGCTACGAGCGTGGAACAACTCGAAACCATAGTGATGATCGCTCACACACGCCTCGGTCATGCGGACCTTGCGCGGCTTTACAAAGCTAGCAACCACTTACTCGAAAAGTCCGTAGTTCATACATAGCATGAGACTTATACGACGGGCACAACCCTTTGCAGCGCAACTACCTCCAACTAAGCCGAGGTAAGACAAAAATGCGTTTGCTCAAACTAGGTAGTTTGCTGGCAATCGTTGGATTGTTGCTCTTTGCCGGCTCTCCCTCTTCACGTGCTCAGGTCGCTGTCCAGATCGGACCTGCGCCCGTTTGCCCTTACGGGTATTACGCAGTTCCTCCATATCAGTGCGCACCCTATGGCTACTACGGACCCGAATGGTTTTCCGGTGGCATCTTTATCGGAGCTGGCCCGTGGTTTCATGGCCCCGAGAATTTCCACGGACGTATAAACAACCGCTATGACATCCACCGCGGATACCACGGCGCGAGACCGCATCGCGGAGAACAGCCTGACTGGAACTCCCACCGCAACTTCCAGAAAAGCTTCCGCGGAAACGAAGAGCGCGACGGCCACGGCCACACTGTGAGCCATGGAAATCGCGGCCACGACGACCGTCACTAATAAAACTCCAGCAGTCGAATCAAAGAAAAAAGGTCCTCAGCGCGAGGGCCTTTTTTCATTGAAATGCTCTACTATGGCTGACATGCCAGCGCACCGGTCGTTCTTCTACGCTCTACTGGCAGCGGTCCTCCTGCCGCTCCCGCTGCTCGCCCAGGCCACCAATCCCATCACCGCCGAGCCAGTCGCCAACTCCGGAGGCCCACCCATAGTCCTCCACGCCGCGCACCTGCTCAACGTCGAGCACGGCTCGCTCGCCTCTCCCGGCGAAATCCTCGTCGAAGGCAACCGCATCACAGCGGCCGGAACCTCCGTCCCGCATCCCCCCGGCGCAAAAATCATAGACCTCGGCCCTCTCACCCTCATGCCCGGCCTCATCGACGCCCACGTCCATCTCTTTCTGCATCCTGTCCTCGATGAAAACCTACAGACCGTCGAAGAGTCCGTCCCCGAGCGCACCATCCGCGCCACTCTCAACGCTCGCGCCGACCTAATGGCCGGATTCACCGCCGAGCGCGACATGGGCACCGAAGGCGCAGGCCCCGCCGACACCGCCGTGCGCGACGCCATTAACAATGGCTGGATTCCCGGCCCACGCATGCGCATCACAGGCAACGCCATCAGCATCACCGGCGGTCACGAAGACGCCCTCGACTTCAATCCCGCGCTTCACATCCCATCCAACGCCACCTACGCCGACTCTACCGACCAGCTCATCCACGTTATCCGCGAGCAGCTAAAGCAGGGCGCGGACATGATCAAGATCTATCAGACCGGCCGCGACCGCATGGTCAATGGAATGCTCGAAGCGCCGTATCAATTCACTGAGGCGCAGCTCGCCGCCGCTGTCGGTGAGGCCCACCGCATGGGCGTCAAGGTCGGAGTCCACTGCACAACCGAGCCCGCCGCGTTCTACGCCGCCCAGGCCGGAGTCGCCACCATCGACCACGCTCTCTACCTCAGCCCGGAAACCGAAGCCCTCATGAAGCAGAAGCACATCTACGCCGTCCCCACCCTCACCATCTTTGAGTACTTCGCCGACCACGCGCCTGACCCCGCCACCGCCGCCAGCGAGCGCGCCATGTATGACTTCCACACCGCGCAGTTCACCAAGCAAGTCGCTGCCGGAGTCCCCATGGTCGTCGGCTCTGACGTCGGTCCCTTCCCTCACGGAACCCAGGCCCGCGAATTCGTGCTCATGCACAAGTACGGAATGCCCGCCGCCGACATCCTCCGCGCCGACCTCATCAACGGAGCCGAGTTGCTCGGCTGGCCCATCGGCCAGCTCAAGCCCGGCTACTATGCCGATGTCATTGCAGTCGATGGCGATCCACTCTCCGACATCTCCGCAGTCACCCGCGTCCGCCTCGTCATGAAGAACGGAACCATCTATAGATTCGCACCCAAATCTCAAGGAGCGCAGCCGTGAAACGCGTCCCGCTTGCAGTCCTGCTTGCATCTGCCCTGTTCGTGACCCTACCCATGACCGCTTCCGCCCAGAACCGCAAAGCTCAGCCACAAACGCCCCAGCAGCATAAGTGGGCCGTCGTCCTCCATGGCGGAGCAGGCGTTATCGAGCGCTCCTCGATGACTCCTGAAGCTGAAATGCAGTACCGCCAGGGATTGAAAGACGCCATCACCGCCGCTGGAAACGTCCTCGACCGCGGGGGCACCGCAATGGACGCAGTGCAGGCCGCCATCGAAATCATGGAAGACAATCCCGTCTTCAACGCCGGTCGCGGAGCCGTCTTCGCCGCCGACGGCACCAACCAGATGGACGCCGCCATCATGGACGGCTCCACCATGAAGGCCGGGGCCGTCGCCGACGTGCAGTTCACACGCCACCCCATCGCTCTCGCCCGCGCTGTCATGGAGAAGACGCAGTGGGTCCTGCTCTCCGGCCGCGGAGCCGACGAGTTCTCGCTACAATCGGGCCTTCAGCAGGAGCCGCGGAGCTACTTCTTCACCGAGCCGCGCTGGCAGGCCCTCGTCCGCGAACTCAAGAAAGAGAACCTGCCCATCCCGCCGCGTCCCCGCGGAGTACCGCCGCCATCGTCAGGCCACTCCGCCATCTCGTTCCCGTTGATTGAAGCTCCCGG
>DASZAG010000026.1:0-4110 GCA_035945555.1 Acidobacteriaceae bacterium | reverse complement strand
GAGAATCCGCAAGACATCTTGACGGCTATATCGGGTCACTGTTCGTGGGCTCGGAAACTTACCGTCGTTCACAACTGGCCTGATTATGCGACGCTTGCCCCGGCATAACAAGAGCAAAACACAGGTTTCCAGTGGATAATTGGGTACCAAACCGAAAGGACTTCGGGAAAAAGAAATGGAGCGGGGACGGACTGGAGCCGACGACCGGACTTGAACCGGTGACCTGCCGATTACGAATCGGCTGCTCTACCAACTGAGCTACGTCGGCGTTGCTCTCTCTGGATTTTAACGTTCACGCGCGATGGCGTAAAGGCGAGCGCAATGTCGTCTCTTCTTCATGTCTTCATGCGCGAGACAATCATGCGCGAGCGATCCGCCATCGATTTTTCCTGGAGTATTGAAGAGTGAAAAGGCCGCCCGGCAACGGGGCAGCCTTTTCTTTAGGGAGAATAGTTCCAACGGAGGCAAAGCCATTAGAACTTTCTGGCGAAATATTATGGTTGGGGGGAGAGGGTGTCAAGGCAAAATCCATAAAGATTTAAGCTGCTTATATTCAGCAACTTATGCCTGACTTCAAACAAATTGCGGGCAAATTTCTTATTCGCCCGGCGTTCCCCAATATTCCCAATTGGCGTAGGACATTTCTTTATTTTTGTGCAATTTACCTCCTACAGTGCATCGGGATTAAGGCAAATTTCTGCGCTGCCAATCGCTCAAATTCAGGCTGATGAAATCCTGTTCGTAGAGCGAAGAGGCAGGCTTCCCACGCATCACTCTCCAGGCAGCTCTGCCTCCGCCGAGGAAAAAGCCCAGCAGAATTGCGCACGAAGCAAGAATCGCTGTGAGGTATGCGATGCCGATCAACATGCTTGCCGCCTTCTTGATTTCGCTATCAGAGCTGCGCGGCTGGTTCCAGGTGACATTCGCTTCGTACTTCACTTGAGCGAGTAATTCATGCGCTTCATCAGCGGAGAATTTGCCGCTGGAAATTGCGACGAGAGGACCGGCGCGGCGAACGCCCAGCGCAGCGGGGTTGCCAGATTGCAGCGTTGCCGGAAGCGGGCCTTTGATGAGTGAGCCTAAAGATTTCTCCGCCTGAATTGCCATCTGCGGCGTGGGATATTCGAGTAGCGTGAGCGTTCCCTGTCCGCTGATGGTTGAATACTGTGCAGTGACGGCTTCTGCGTCACGGCTGAAAGCGATCGAGTCAGGCGGAAGGACTCCCCCGCCTCTGGCGTAGCCAGCAGGACCAATCGCGTAGCGGATGGTCGTTCTGTCGAGTGATTTAACCGGGAGAAAATTGGGCAATGTCGGAGGAACTCCGCTGGAACCGCCCGCCGGTGGAAGGGCCCGAGCCAGTGTTTGAAGGGACGATGCGGCTCCGGATGGTTCGGCGGGGAATGTTGCATCAATGACTGTGGTCCCGGTCCAGAAGATGATTTCGTGGGAGTCGCCGGCAGCGCCTTTGCCTACGGCCATGGGCTTCATCTGCGGTTTGCGATAGAACGTGAACGCACCATAAGCGCCGGTGGCATCGACAAATCGCATGGCGCGGATATCCATTTTGCTACCGCCGCGATGGTAGCCGTTTTCGGCGAAATCCTTCAGCCCATACTCGTTGAGAACATCGGCATTGGCTGCGTCAAGATCAGTGGGCGCAGTTCCAATCTTGGCGATAGACTGCTGTGTCCATCGCGCAAAGGACTTCGGAAGCAGCGATTGCGCGGCAGCAGAAGTCTGAGCATAACCGCAGAATCCAGCCAGAGAGGTGAGGCAAACCGCCACGGCGGTGCGGCGGAGGGTCGAACGCAAAACACAAGCCATTCAAACTAAGGCTATCGCACACTGGCGGCACTTGCCTACCTGAAGCTACTCCGATTTTCCTGCAGGAGCCCCGGACGCGGCGTCGGCGACGCGAACCCCATTCAGACTGCCGACATAATGGGCTACTCCGCGATATAGCGCTTCGGCAATTCGCTCCCGGTATTGTGGCTGGCGGAGTTCGTTTGCATCTTCAGGATTGGTCAGAAACGAAATCTCGGTCAGGATGGAGGGCATATTGGCGCCAATCAGCACCACAAAGGGGGCCTTTTTTACGCCACGGTCCCTCAGGCCGGGATTGCCGGGCTCGAGTCCCTGATAGATACTCTGCTGCACGTCGTCGGCGAGTTCCCGCGACTCCTCAAGCTTGTCCTGCAAAGCGATCTTTTTGACCAGATCGGACAGCTGGTGAATCGACTGATTTGAAACGGCATTTTCGCGCGCCGCCACTTCCAGCGCGTCTTCTGAAGTCGTGAAGCTCAGATAATAGGTTTCCACTCCACGCGCCGAGGGATCGGGACTGGAGTTGGCGTGAATGGAAATGAAGAGGTCAGCCTGGGCTTTGTTGGCGATGGCTGTGCGCGTTTCCAGCGGGATAAAGGTATCGTTGTCGCGGGTGTAGATGACATCAGCCCCGAGCCTTTGCCTGAGAAGAGCCCCGAGCCGGAGAGCGACATCGAGTACTACGTTCTTCTCTTCCATGCCATCAGGGCCGAGCGTGCCGGAGTCATGGCCACCGTGACCAGCGTCAATGACGATGCGGTTGATCTTGAGCCCCAGCGCTCTGACCATCGACAGTTGCCCGTTGGCAGTTGGCTGCGGAGCCGCATAGAACTGTTGCGCCTTTTGTTGATTGGAGTGGACAGGCCGCCTCGCTGCGGCGACTTCTGCCCGGCTCTCAGCGCTGGCCCCAAAAGTTTGCTCCACGGGAGCCGTAGTTGGGTGTGGCGTGGCACGAACGCGAAGTCCGACTGGGCGCGAATCGGCCGGCAGGGGGCCGCCTATTTCGTCGTCCGGGATTGTGGCCGAGCCCAGGCCAATCGCGTGAATCAAAGCGAGATCTTGCGGGCTGGAACGGCGGGAGCGATTTGGCTTTGCTTGAGCAGCAGAGGCAGCAATTTCCTGTTGGGGCGTAGCCCGACGGGCGCGGATGTCAATGACCAGCCGTGCGGGATTTGGCAGAAAGAAAGCGTAATACTGGCTGACGTCGCTGATATCGAGAACGACGCGCGTGACATTGCTCGAAAATTGCTCGGCGTGGATCCGATGGAGGAAGCCTTCGTCAATGACGTGATCGGATTGGCCAACCAACTTCGGCGAGAGGCGCGCACCGTATAAGTCAAAAAAGATGCGGTCGGGGCCGGAAACACGTATCGCTTCGTACCGAACCTCGTCTTGGAGATCAATTGCAACGCGCGTGTAAATCGGCGTGGACCAGTAACGAATGCCGGTGACAAGCGGCATGGCGCTTGTACGCGATACTGCTGGAGCGCTCTCCCGGGCATCTTCGATTGGCTGCGGCGGCAATGGCTCATGGTGGACAGGGGCTTTCGCCACGGTTGTCACTGCCGGAGGATCGTGCTTTGGGCTTGGGTGCGCCCGGCGGGGCGTTGCCGTAAATACAGGAGAGGGTTTTGGAGTATCGTCACGCGCCAGCTCAGTGCGCTTGCTGGCGAGGCGCGATGGGTGGCGGAGATCGCGCAATTCGATCCGTGCCTCAGAGGCATCCTGACTATTTGGATAGAGCTTCAGGTACTTCTTGAACGCGGATCGAGCGCCAGCCGCATCGTTCAAGTCGTGCAGGTAGATTTCGCCTTCCGCAAGCAGCGCGCTCTGGCGGTAGCTGCTGTGGGGGTAATTGGTTCGCAGGAACTCATATTGACCAATCGCGTCGTGAAACGACTTGTCATCGCTTAAGACGCGCCCTTCCTCAGCCAGCAAATCTGCGACCGCGAAGACCGAGCTCGGCGCGTGCGGCGATGCGGGATCTGCGTGATAAATGGCGCGATAAGCGTCCATCACGCGTTGGTAGTCCCGGCGTGTTCGCTGGCCCTCGGGACGGTTTTCCAGCGATTCGCGTAATCGCGCGGCGTGATCAAACCGCGTCTGCGGTTTGGAATGCCGCGATGCGGCCCCAGCGAAGGATTCCGCGAAGAGGCAAATGCAGCCGGCAATGGCGATCAGGCGGATGCGCCTTGCTTGAAGACTGAATGCCGGCATAGGGGACACGTCTGATTATAGGTTGATAACGAGGTGCAATCGGCGGGGCGAACCCAGATGGCAACGTCC
>DASZAG010000025.1:0-7801 GCA_035945555.1 Acidobacteriaceae bacterium | reverse complement strand
AGTCTCAGCATGGGTCGGGACGTCTCCCACTGACAGTATAGGACTGAAACTGTCGTATTTCAAGGACTGCTCGCCGCAGGGGCACGCGCGCCTTCGGCGCCAGCGGGGCGCCAGCGGCAGTGGCCCTCCCGTTGGGTCGGGCGTTGGCGGTGGTGCTTATTCGGTCAGATGGAAGGTATAGGCCTTGCCACGGGTCCCCTGGGTGGAAGAACCGGTGTAGCCGGGAGGGAGGAAAGCATACTCGCCGGGAGGCAAATCAGGAGGCAGGGTGATCTCGTAGGTATCGCGAGCGACTCTCTTCTGCTGGAAGGTGACCTCGTCGCGTGCGGCTCCGCCGGATGAGTGGAAGACACCGCCCGTCATAAGCCGATATTCGCGCGCGTCCTTCTTTTGGTGGAGATGGACGAGTTCAAAATCCGTGGCATCGATGCCGTCCGGCGTTTCGATTAGGAAGTCGAGCGGCGTGAATACCTTAGTGGGACTAGTGGGGCCGTTGAGACGGCCATTTGTGTCCTCTTTGATGACTCCGTTGGTCGCCAGGCTCTTAAGGGCGCCGCCGCTCTTCCAATTCACCTGTTCGGTGGGTAGCGGATCCCACAGGCCTTTCACCTTGTAATAAACGCCGACGCCGAAGTTATCGTAGGTACTGTCGACGCGTGCGGTGGTGCCCTTGACGGCCATCGCCGCCATCTCGTCATCGGTTACGCCCGCTTTCTTGAGCGCTGCCATGGCATCAGGGTTGACGTCGTAATCTCCCGGCTGACTCCGGATCATGGAAAGGATGGTGCCTTCGCTGAGTCCAGCCTGAACCATTTTTACGACTGATTCATTGGTGAGCGCCTGCTGCGCGAGGCAAACAGTACAGGAAAGAGCGGCCAGGACGGAGATCCAACGCTTCCAATTCATCAACAGTTACCCTCGGCAGCAATTGAGCGATGCCCGCATGATAACGGTTGACGACCATGGGGCGAAAGAAGTTTCTTCTGACGAAACGACTCTCGCCCTGAAGGGATTGTTACGCTTCCACCGCTCGTCCAACCACCTCAAACTTGAGCTTGTTGTTGAGCGGGTCGGCTTCCACCTTCACATGGTCTCCGTGCAGGACCTCGCCGTCGAGAATCTTGATGGCGAGCGGGTCCTGAATGAGCCGCTGAATGGCGCGCTTGAGTGGGCGCGCTCCATAGGCGCGATCGTACCCGGTCATTAGCAACTGATGCCGCGCTTCAGAGCTCAGCTCGATGGTAATGTTGCGGTCACCGAGCAGCCGCTGGAGATCTTTGAGCCGCAGATCGACAATGTGCGACAACTGCTCCTCGCCCAACGGCCGGAAGATTACGATGTCATCCACGCGGTTAAGGAACTCCGGGCGGAAACTCTGACGCAGCACGTCCATTACCTGATCGCGAGCGCGGTCGAAAGCGGCCTCGGTTGTGAGCGACTCAGCCTGGAGAGCCTGTGAACCGAGATTCGAAGTCATGATGATGACGGTGTTCTTGAAGTCCACCGTGCGACCTTTGGAATCGGTCAAGCGGCCATCATCGAGCACTTGCAGCAGCACGTTGAAGACGTCAGGATGCGCTTTTTCAATCTCGTCGAAGAGCACAACCGAGTAGGGCCGGCGACGTACGGCCTCGGTAAGCTGGCCGCCTTCGTCAAAGCCCACGTATCCCGGAGGCGCTCCGATGAGACGGGCGACAGCATGCTTCTCCATGTACTCCGACATGTCGATGCGGATCATGGCCTGCTCGTCGTCAAAGAGAAATTCAGCCAATGCCCGCGCGGTGTCCGTTTTGCCAACTCCAGTAGGTCCGAGAAAAATGAACGAGCCGATGGGCCGCTTGGGATCGCTGAGTCCGGCGCGCGATCGGCGAATGGCATTGGCGACGGTCTTCAGCGCGTCGTCCTGGCCGATGACACGTTCGCGCAGACGGTTCTCCATTTCGACCAGCTTCTTTACTTCGCCTTCGAGCATCTTCGAGACGGGGATGCCCGTCCACTTGCTGACGATCCGCGCGATGTCTTCCTCGTCCACCTCTTCCTTCAACATGCGCGGGCCTGATGCGGTTTCCTGAGTTGCGTTCAGCTTCTTCAGTTCCGCCTCAAGACGCGGCAGATCGCCGTATTGAATTTGAGCAGCGCGTTCGAGATTGCCGCGGCGCGTCTGTTCGTCGGCCTCAAAGCGCAGCGCTTCGATCTGCTTTTTCACGTCGCTGAGGCGTGTGATGGCCTCGCGCTCCTTCTGCCAGCGGGCGCGAAGTCCTGTGGCCTGCTCACGCAGAGTGGCAAGCTCGCGATCTACTTCCTTGAGCCGGTCTTTGGAATTTTTATCCGTCTCGCGCTTAAGAGCAGCCTTCTCGATTTCGAGTGAAGTAGCATCGCGCTCGATCTGGTCAATCTCCGTAGGCACGGAGCCGATCTGGATAGCCAGCGATGCGGCAGCTTCATCCACAAGGTCAATAGCCTTGTCCGGCAGAAAGCGGTCAGAGATGTAGCGGTGCGAGAGCGTGGCGGCGGCGACAATTGCCGAATCCTTGATGCGAACCTTGTGGTGCGACTCGTAGCGCTCCTTCAGGCCGCGCAGAATGGCGATCGTGTCTTCGACGTTGGGCTCGCCGACAAAGACGATCTGGAATCGGCGCTCGAGGGCGGCGTCTTTCTCGATATATTTGCGATACTCGTTGAGCGTGGTGGCGCCGATGGCGCGCAGTTCGCCGCGCGCGAGCGCCGGTTTCAGCATATTCGACGCGTCAATCGCACCCTCAGCAGCGCCCGCTCCAACCAGCGTGTGCAACTCGTCGATGAAGAGGATGATCTCGCCATTCGAGTCTTCAATTTCCTTCAGGATGGCCTTGAGCCGGTCTTCAAACTCGCCGCGATATTTTGCTCCGGCCAGCATGGAGCCGAGATCGAGCGCAATGACGCGCTTATCGCGCAGAATTTCCGGCACGTCTCCATGAACAATGCGCCGTGCAAGACCCTCGACGATAGCTGTTTTTCCGACGCCGGGTTCACCGATCAATACCGGATTATTCTTGGTGCGACGCGAAAGCACCTGGATCACACGGCGAATCTCCTCGTCGCGCCCGATTACAGGATCCAGCTTGCCGCGGCGGGCGAGCTCTGTGAGGTCCTTGGCGTATTTTTCGAGTGCCTGGTATTTGGCCTCGGGATTCTGGTCAGTGACGCGCTGCGTTCCGCGCACCGTCGTCAGGCTCTTGAGAATCGCGTCGTGATTTGCGCCGAGGCTGGACAGTAAGAGCTGCGCGCCTTCATTTTTTGCTACCGAGAGAGCGAGCAGCAAGTGCTCGGTGGAGACGTATTCGTCCTTGAAATTTTCCGCCTCGCGGAATGCCTGTTCGAAGACGCGGTTGAGAGCGGCTGACGAGCCGGGCTGCGCCCCGCCGGAAACTTTGGGCAACTTGGAAAGCGCGTCCTGCACTTTGAGGCGCAGCTGATCGGCCGGAACCCCTACCTTCTCGAGGACAGGCACAATGATTCCTTCGCGGTCCTCAACCAGCGCGGCCAGCAAGTGGAGCGGCAGAATCTCGGGATTACCGTGCTCCGAGGCAAGCTGGCTGGCGGCCTGTACGGCCTCCTGCGATTTCACAGTGAATTTGTCCCAACGAATTGGCATGGAGTTCCTTTAGGGGATCAGCAAGCCAGCCCGGCAATTCGGAACGGGCTTGCTGGTCTGCTTTTTAGCTGCTGGTTATGCTGCTTTGGTTTCGGACTTTTGCGAGCCGGCTTCCACCTGCTTTGGCGCATGGCCCTCGCCCACCTGCACCTTGATCTGCTTGGGCTTGGCTTCAGCGCGCTTTTCAAGCTGAATGCGGAGCACGCCAGCATCATAATCCGCCTTCACAGTGTCTGGATTGACGGTGTTTGGAATCGTGAAAGAGCGGTAGAAACTGCCATAGCGGCGTTCAATGCGATGGAAATTCTCTTCCTTCTCTTCCTTCTCGAACTTGCGCTCGCCGCGCACGCTCAGGTTGTTGTTCTCAAGCTGAATGTCGAGATCTTCCTGCTTCAAGCCCGGAATTTCGAGTTTGAGAATGATCTGGTGCTCGTCTTCATATACATCGACGGGAGGAACAAAGGATGCAGTGGTGAGGTTGTCGCCTGAGCTTTCGCCGCGGTTGTAGTCCTGGAAGACTGAATTCAGACGGTTCTGAAGGGTCAGAACGTCGCGGAAGGGATCCCAGCGAGTGATGGCCATGATACTTCTCCTTATTTGTAGAGGAATGAGCCGGTCCTCAATCGGTGGGATCGGCCCGCACTTAGTTAATCTGATGGAAATCATATCACGTTAGTTGTCATAAAATATGAGTGTATAACTATCACATTAGGACGAAGGATATCCGTTCCTCATAAGTCATTGATGGTAAACAGGTTTTTAGAGGGGAATAGACAACAGTGAACTCTTATTTTGTAGGGTGGGATCCGCCGAAATGAGGAATGGCAGCCCCCTGGGGCGGCACGTTCCAGGACGGTGACTCGGAACGAGCTAGCGGCGGCTGCGGGCGATGGCGTCGAGGACGCCATTGAGGAAGTTGATGGACTCAGGCGTTGAGTAGCGGCGCGCGATCTCCAAGGCCTCATTAATGACGATGGGAGCCGGTGTGCCGGGAAATCCAGAAAGCTCGGCGACAGCCATGCGCAGCACGTTGCGATCGACAGAAGACATGCGGGTAAGCTTCCAGTTCGCGGAGTGCTGCTCAATCGTCTCGTCGATCTCCTTCTCCCGCACCACAGCGACGCGGTACAGGTCTTCAGCGAACGATCGGGTGTCAGGCTCGACCTCGTCGCGGGCCTTCCAGAAAGTGCTGCGCACTTCATCGGGATTCTGCCTGCCCATGTCGGCCTGAAAGAGCATTTGCATGGCGAGTTCGCGGGCCTTGCGGCGCTTTCCTGTTGTGGCGGTCATCGGGCTGCGGCCCCGCTAGTGATTTTGCGACTGAGCGATACCATCTCTATCGCCGCTGCCGCTGCCTCAAATCCCTTGTTGCCGGACTTCAGTCCCGCGCGATCGAGAGCCTGTTCCAGCGTGTCGCAGGTCAACACACCAAAGGCGTGTGGAATGCCCGTCTCCTGCCGCGACTGGCCTATGCCGCGCGCGACTTCGTTGTAAATCGCCTCAAAGTGGGCCGTCTCACCGCGCAGGAGGCAGCCGAGCGTGATGACGGCATCGACACGCTTTGTCTCGGCGATGGAGCGGGCGGCCGCGGGAATCTCCCACGCTCCCGGTACGCGGATGATTTCAATGTCCTGCCGAGCTGCGCCACTGCGATGGAGACAGTCGAGCGCGCCCTGAAGCAGGCGATCGGTGATGACTGCGTTCCAGCGCGCTGTAATAATGGCGAACTTCATGCCAGTGGCGATCAGGTCTCCCTCAAGCGCTGCGGCCTTGTCGTGTATTGGGTCGATCCACTCCCAGAAGACAAGCGGAAAGCCGGGGATTGGCTCGACGGTGAAGGTGCGGGATTTCCAGAACGTCTCTTCGGTAGCGGTCAGGCGGTCTTTGGCTCCGGTAGCG
Organism: Acidobacteriaceae bacterium; assembly: GCA_035945555.1. Classification (GTDB taxonomy): domain Bacteria; phylum Acidobacteriota; class Terriglobia; order Terriglobales; family Acidobacteriaceae; genus Silvibacterium. The sequence continues at coordinate 2,268 of DASZAG010000025.1, read as the reverse complement.
CCGGGGTGGTTGGCGAGCCAGCGCTCGACGACGCGGCGCAGGTCATCGAGTTGCGTGACCTCGATCCATGTACCCGCAGAGCTGCTGGCGGTGCCGTCGACGATCTCCACTTCAGCGAGCGGCGCGCGGAAGGGCCGGCCACGGCTGTCGTCGCGGTCCCAGCCCTTGCCCGGCTCGAATCCGAGGGCGGAAAAGAAGCTCACGAGGGCTTCGAACTCCGCCGGGGACGCGGCGGGGCGGACGAAGGTGATGCCTTTGATCATGCTTCTTCAGAGTAACAGCGGCGAGGGTTGGACCTCGGCTGTGAGAGAGCCCGGGGTCAACAAAATTTGAACTTCATACAAAACAAAGGACTTGATTCCGTATTTAAATTGCCTTGTTGCGGCAGTAGACACTCTACATCCTAAGGATGTAGAGTGTCTGCATCATGGCATCTGAACCCTATCGGAACCGAATCGAGTTGCTGCAAGGCACGCTCGACCTGCTCGTGCTTGAGACCCTGCGCTGGGGGGCGCAGCACGGCTATGCCATTACGCAAGCCATTCGCGCCCGCTCCGGAGAAGTTCTCCAGGTGGAGACGGGATCGCTCTACCCTGCGCTGCACCGTATGGAGCGCCAGAAATGGATCGCCAGCGAGTGGCGCACCACCGACCAGAACCAGCGAGCCAAGTTTTACCGCCTTACAGAAAGAGGCCGTGAGCACCTCGCACACAGCCGCGGCAAGTGGGAGGCGCTGGTCGAGGCCATGGCCGGGGTGTTGAATCCCGCTCCCGAACCCGAACGCCAAGCCGGAAACTAACAAGAGGTCCGCGCCATGCGATTGCCAAAGCTGTTCCGCACCGAAGGCCGCAAGCAGGACCTCGACGACGAGATCGCCGCGCACCTGGCACTGGCCGCCGCCGACAAGCGGCAGCAGGGGGTTGACGCCGAGACCGCTACTCGCGAAGCCCGCCGCGAGTTCGGCGATGTCTCGCTGGTGAAGGACGTGACCCGCGATTCATGGGGATGGATCTGGCTGGAACGACTCCTGCAGGACGCGCGGTACGCCCTGCGGCAGATGCGCAAGTCGCCCGCTTTCGCCGCCGCGGTCATCGGAACATTGGCGTTGGGGATCGCCGCAGCAGCGACGATGTTTACGGTGATGGATCACGTTTTATTTCGACCTCTGCCCTACCCGCACACCTCGCAACTGGTTGAGCCAATGGAAGGCGATCCCAGCGCCAACCACTACTGGTCCGGCGTGCCTTACCTCGATCTCGCTGAGTGGCGTCAGCACGCCCACAGCTTCGAACAAATCGGCTACTACAATTACAGCAATGGCCACAGCTTTCTCGGAAGCCCCACCGCCTCCACCGAAGTTTCCTTCCTGCTGGTAAGCCCAAATTTCTTCAAAACCCTCGGTGTCCAGCCGCAATTCGGTCCCGGTCTGCCTAATGCGCCAGAGACCTTCGCGAAGTCGGCCAGCGACAAGACCGTCGTCCTCAGCGATACGGCCTGGCGCGTCATCTTTGACAGCGATGCTCACATTATCGACAAGACCGTCCAAATCAATGGCAAGCCGTACACAGTTACCGGCGTTATGCCGCGCGGATTCGCCTTCCCGTATCAATTGACGGTGCCACAGATTTGGGCACCACTTTCACTCAGCGCGGCAGACGAAGTTCGCAACAACAACACACCGGGTTATGCCGTCATCGCCCGCCTGCGCCCCGGCGTCAAGCCCGCCGCCGCGCTTGCCGAGCTCAGCACCCTGCAAAAGCACATCGCGCAAAACTACACCGATGCCGGCCAGCGCAGCAACGCGAGCTTTGTCCAGCTTCACTCCTACGCCGGTTCACTGGTCGACAAGTCCACCGCGCGCGCCCTTTACGCGTTGTTCGCCGCCGCGTTGCTACTGTGGCTGATTGCGTGCGTCAACTCCACCAACCTGCTCTTGGCCCGCGCCATCGCCCGGCAGCGGGAAATGGCAATGCGCGGCGCGCTGGGAGCAAGCCGCTGGCGACTCACCCAACAGCTCATCGTGGAGAGCTGCATTCTCAGCGGCATCGCGGCTGGGCTTGGATCAGAGATAGCCGCAGTGCTCATCGTCGGCTTTCACCATGCGCTCAGGAACGCTCTGCCGTTCGATGTGCCTGCAACGCTGAACCTGTCCATACTCGGCGCACTCATAGGGCTCACGTTTATTTCCGCAATACTAGCAGCAGCGTGGCCGGCATGGCTGGCGGCGCACTCGCCCATTGAGCCCTCGCTAAAACAGGGCGGGCAGCA
>DASZAG010000024.1:0-43942 GCA_035945555.1 Acidobacteriaceae bacterium | reverse complement strand
CTTGCACAAAGTGCGTGCGAGCACCCGGAGCAGGGATTCGTGGATTCCCACTCATGCGCCAAAAACGCGCATGAATGGGGCACCCGGCGAAGGATGGGACACCCGATCTGCCTACTCGCGTTCGAGAACGATGAGTTCCACCGTATCAACGGGGAGATAGTTGGAGAGCGTCGCTGAGGAGCCGTTCTCCGTGCGCTCCTCCACCAAGTCCAGCGATTGCCGAGCGCTGATTCGGTACCGCTTCACCGTAAAAGCAGCCTTGCCCCAGGGCAGATTGGCGACGAACAGATTGTAACCGGCATTGTTGCGATAGACGATGTCGGCGCGACTCGGAAAAGGCGTGCCTGGATATCGATCCCAGAGCGAGGGTCGGGTTGGGTCGATAGAATCCGGTGCGGTAATCATGGGCCGAGGCTTGAAGTTCGCGGGCCTGGCGTAATTGCTGATGAGAATCTGCACGGTCCTGCCGTCATTTGACTCGCCCGCGAGCACGGCGAAGCCGAAGGTGTCAGCACCAGAGACAGCCAGACGCACAGGCGTGTTGAGCATTTGGCCCATGGCCTTGAAGACGTAAGCCGGTTTGTAGTAATTGCCGTTCAGATCGAACAGGCCCATCCAAGCCGCGTCGCCGCGATAGAAATGCGCGTGGTCTATTGGCGCGTCCTGAAGGTAGGTCAATACAGCTCCAACGAAGGCCGCGTTGTGCGCGCTCTGCAGTTCGGCCGCTTCCTGAAAAGTGTAGTCGTAGCTAAGATTCCACTCCGAGAGAATGCTCTCAGCGTGGGGGAAACCATGTGTATCAAGCGATTGGCGCACCTCCCGACCAAGTCGCACCGCATCGTATGGGTCCGCCGTGCCGAAGGCGTAAGTGTGCCAGGAGAAGAAGTCGAGGGGAACATGGTGCGCCCTGCAGTAGTCGAGCAGGCCCTCGCGCCACGGGCTGACTCCGTGCGGCGACGCCTGCCCATCGGCGCCGACCTTCAGATTGGAATCGACCGACTTGAGAGCGCGCGCGGTTTTCTCGTAGAGGGAATAGAGCTGCTCAGGAGTGCCACCCCAAAACCCTTCGGGTTCGTTCCAGAATTCCCAGTAGCGGATCTGGTCGTGGTAGCCGTTGTCCCAGCCCTGGTTATAGTGCATTGCGATGTGCTTGACGATTTCGGCATACTTGTCATAATCGGCGGGCGGATCAGTCTGCGCGCCCCAACTGCGTCCGATCCGATAGTAGACCTCTGCGCCCGACTTGCGAATCCCGGCGATGACCTTGTCAGTGGGACCGAAGCGATAGCTCTCGGGCCTCTCGGGATCGGCGTTCCAATCGGGAAAGATGATGCTCGCGTTGCCGGCTTTGACCACGGCGATGCGTTGCACCGGATCGGGAATGAGCGACACGAGGTTGACGTCGCGGTAGCTGTAGCGTGAGTCGATCTCGGTGGGTCCCATAAAATCGTGCGTGCGTACCTGATCGATACGCAGATCGCGATATTGATCCACTAAGTTGGGAAGACCAGTCATCACGGGTGAAGGCGGCCCATTCACTCCCTGGAAGGAACGGATTTTGCCGATCACCTTGCCAGCGTCTACGTGAAGGATTCTGAAACCCTCCGATTGTTTTTGCTGCGGCACGGCCACCGGGCAACTTACGAGCGCAAGCAGGACAATATGCAAGAACTTCACTGGAGCTACCTTTCTGACAGATCTCTGATGACCGCAAGCTGGATATGAGTTTCAATCGAAAAAAACGCCGGGCGGATGCACCTCTTAGGCACCCTCCACATTCTGTCCTTTTCCAGACATGGGCCACCCCGGGCGGGTGGCCCATGTCTTAGTGATCCTCCACAACACTCTGTGACTCCTCGAAGAGGCTTCGTGCGCAGGCAGCCTCCAGATGGGGCTGCGATAACAACTGAAAGTGACGAAATGGAAGTCGCCGGTCTGCTGGTACCGCACGAGCGATTTCGGCATGGAAACATCGTACCTCTTCACCCATGCCTCTCCGAGACATGGGGCACCCTCATTGTCACTTACGATTCAGATCTGGGGCACCCGGCTCCGGGATAAGAGCTTCAGATAAACTGGCTCCGGCACCCGGCTAGCTGGCCGCCCGGTAGTTGAACTCTGCTGGAACAAGCTTGGGGGAGGCGTGGCTTTTCTATTTCATAACCTGTTAATGCCGCGTGACTGCCGACATTTTCGATGCATAGGCTGGAGCGGATCGGCGGTATTCTGCATGACGCTGGCTGTATCTGCATTTGGGCAAACGAATGCATGTCCGGTGGTTAACGCGGCACCATTGACGAATGCGGACAAGGCATATAGCGCAGAACGTTATGCCGATGCGGAGAGCCTGTATGCAACGGCCCTCGAGCAGCATCCGAACAGCATTGCATTGAAGGCTGCGCTGGTAAGAACTTTGCTGCATGAAGGAAAGCTTTCGGAGGCTGCATCCGAGATGGAAGGCATCTCTCCGGATGATTCGCATTCGGCAGTTACGCTTACGGCATTGGCAGAAGTTGAGCTACAGCAGGGGCTTCCATGGCTGGCAGTTAAGTCGCTTGATGCGGCGCAGAGTACTGACCGATGCTATGCGCGGGCGCATTTGCTGCGGAGCCGTGTGATGGGCGTGGATTCGATGTACGCCTCACAGCGCCAGGAGATACTGCAGGCCTATGCCATTGATCCCACAGATGCTGATATTGCGCGCGCGTGGAAGGAAATTGTAGAGCCGGCGAATCAAATTGAAAGCATCGAACGGGCGCGAGGCGAGATGAGGGCGCTGGATGCGAAGACGCGACAAAACGTTGAGGCGTCAGTTCAATCGTTAATGGCGAGGCTATCGGAGAATTCGCAGACATGCAAGGTGTCGCCGACGGCAGCCGCAGCTACATTGCCGCTGCTGCCTACGCTGGAAGACAAGGACCAGCACATAGACCGGTATCAGATTGAGGCGCAGTTGCCGCAGGGGTCGGCGAAGCTGCTGGTGGATACGACCGCGTCCGGCGTCTTTATCAGCAGGGCGATGGCTGAGTTGAATCATCTGAGGCCGGCTGCGGGGGCTCCGCTTGCGACAGTACACGTGGATGACCTTAAGATCGGACCACTGGAGTTCCATGACTGCACGGTGGGCGTGAGCGATGCGCGTTTTCCGGACAAGGCTGACGGCATGATCGGCACGGACATGTTTGCGCCATACCTGATTACTCTGGACTTCCGACTGAAGGAGCTACGGCTGGCGCCGCTGCCTCCGCAGAATGGATTGCTGCCAGGAGATCGTGTAGCGCTGCCGGAAATGAAGGGATACGTTCCGGTCTACCACTGGCGGCAGTTTCTCCTGATTCCGGTAACGGTTGACAAGAAGGAGCGCCGATTATTTGTTGCGGGAACGGGCGCTACGTATACGACGATGGCATTGGATGTGGCGCGTGCAGTCTCAAAACCGGGAAGAGATTTTACGTATGAGATGCAGACGGTTTCAGGCGCGAAGGAAGAATTTTACCGCGACCACTTTGATCTGCGGTTTGCGAATCTGCCTGTGATTCAGCACCGCAGCATTGTGGAATATGACCTTGCGACGGTGAGTAAGAATGCCGGAGTTCAGGTGGCCGGAATATTGGGCCTCGACATTCTGGATTCGCTGGTTGTGCACCTTGATTATCGTGATGGGCTGGTGAGGTTTGAGGTCGCGAATATGAGGCTTACGCCAAAAGTATCCGATCCCGATTCTTACTCGGTAAATCTGGATGCTATGCATTGATCCGGACTGCGCGGGTGAAGGCGGTGCGCCCAAAGAGCAGACTTTCGCCTTAGCTTATCCAAGGCGGTTCCCCGCCCTCGCCTAGTTGCTCCATTTCCTGCTGGTCTTTGCTGGTGTCCATCGACTTCCAGAAGCCGTGGTGCTGGTAAGTGTAGAGTTTTCTCCGCGAGGCCAGTTCGGGCAGCACGCCTGACTCAAGGTTCGCGCCGCGCCAATCCACCATGCCCGCTTTTTCAAACACAAAGAATCCGGCGTTGATCCAAGTGTCGCGTATCACCGGCTTTTCCGCAAAGCTGCACACGCGGCCGTCGGCATCGAATTGCAATGTTCCATACTGCGAACGCAGCGGGACTGCTGTCACGGTCGCCAGGCCGCCTCGTTGTTGGTGAAAATCGAGCAGCGCGCTCAGGTTCACATTGCCCAGGCCGTCTCCATAGGTCGCGAAAAAGCGGTCACCTATGTGATCGGCACAAGCGCGGATGCGATCGGCGGTATCGGCCTCGGCGCCCGTATCGAGAATATTGATCTCCCATTCCGGGAACCGGCCTTCGAAATAGTCGAGCAGCATTTCTTTGCGGTGCCCGGCGGCCAGCACAAACCGGCGAAAGCCCTGCTGCGCGTAGATGCGCATCAGGTGGACAAGAATGGGCCGTCCGTTCACCGGCATCATGGGTTTGGGAAAATATTCTGAGAAGGGATAGATACGCGACCCTTTGCCGCCGCACAGAATTACTACTCGGATGTCTGCGTGAGACGGCATGCGTCTTGCCTCCTACTCATTGCTTCCTGAAAATGGTCTAATACTACCTGAATTTTAGTCGGGAGATTGCGTTGTCGAGCTATTGGAAAGACAAGACCGTATTCGTAACCGGGGCCACCGGGTTGATGGGCAGTTGGCTGGTCAAATCGCTACTGGATGAAGAGGCCGACGTGGTGGCGTTGGTGCGCGATCAGGCCCCGAACTCCATGCTTGTGCGCGAAGGGCTGCTGCAGCGCATCGCCCTTGTCAGCGGCGATCTGGAGACGCTGCCGACCTTGCAGCGCGCGATTGCCGAGTACCAGCCGCATACCGTCTTCCATTTGGCTGCGCAGCCGCTGGTGCAGGTAGCAAAGCTGGACCCAGTTGGCACGCTGCGCGCCAATGTGCAGGGAACGTGGAACGTTCTGGAGGCTTGCCGGCTCGCAGACAACAGATCGAATGTGGTTGTCGCGTCGTCGGACAAAGCGTACGGAGCGAACCAGAACCTGCCTTATATGGAGACGTTCCCGCTGCAGGGGCGGTATCCCTACGATGTGTCGAAGTCGTGCGCTGATCTGATTACGCAGATGTATGCGGCCACCTACGGGCTTAAGACCGCGATTGCGCGCTGCGGAAACCTGTTTGGCGGCGGCGACCTCAACTTCAGCCGAACCATCCCAGGCGTAATTCAGGCGACGCTTGCCGGCAACCGCTTTGTGGTCCGCAGCGACGGCAAGTTTGTTCGCGACTTTTTATACGTAAAGGACGCGGCTGCAAGCTATTTGGCACTCGGCGAAGGTCTTGCAGAAGACGAATCAATCGCGGGCCAGGCATTCAACTTCAGCATTGGCGTGCGTCGTACGGTTCTTGAGATCGTGAGCATGGTGCTCAGGCTCATGGGCCGGGTTGATCTGGAGCCGGTGATTGAAAACAACGCCAGCTCTGAGATACGCGAACAGTATCTGGACTCCACAAAGGCGCGCGAACGGTTGGGCTGGTCGCCACAGTACAGCATGGAAGACGCTCTGAAGGAAACCATCGATTGGTATCGGTCAGAACTGGGGTTCTGACCGAAAACGCGACACCCGGTCTTCGCCAATCTATCGCTGCCGATCTGATAAAACAACAGCCTTAGTGTCTCTCGCATCTCTATCTAGCAGAGGAACGATCTGTTCCCGACGAAATCTAAAGAATTTTTAAGAGTCGCTGCTTCAGGATGGCCAGCGCTTTGCCTGTTGATGGTTACGTTGCTTTTAAGAATTTTCCCTGGAGCGTTCCTGATGTCGGGCCATACTCTTTCCGTTCTGCTTCCGCTGATTTTTAAATGTGCGCTGGTGCTGTTGTGCATGCTGGCGCATGAGCTTGGCCACATACTCGCAGCCCGGCATTTCCGTGTTCCGGTGAGGAAGATTGGGTTTAGCTGGATGGGGATGTATATCCAGCGGGCGCGGACCACCGGATGGCCGGAAATTTCGGTCTGCCTGGCGGGCGCAACAATGAACCTGTTGCTTGCCCTTGCCTTCTGGAACGTGAGCTACTGGTTTGCGCTGTGCAACCTGGTATTCGGCATTGTCAATCTTCTGCCCATCACTAACTCTGACGGCAGTCACGCCCTCGTTGCTTTGCACGCAATGCAGGCTGAGCCAGTTGCGGTGAAACAGCCGACGCGAATTGGCTGAGGCTCAGGGGCCTGGTCACAGGCCCTCGCTTAAATCTCCGGATGGATTACCCGCTCTTTGATTATTTTGCAGGGATTACCCGCGCAAACCTGCCATGCCGGCAGTGACTTTGTCACGACAGAGTAGGCCCCCACCACGGTTCCATCGCCAATTACCACTCCCGGCGCCACAAATACGCCCGCGGCAATCCAGCATTCTGAACCGATTGTGATTGGCTGCCAGATCAGCGGCATATGCGGATGTGTGTAGTCGTGTGTTCCGGTGCAAAGATAGCTGTACTGCGAGACTACACTCATCGGGCCGATCGTGACCTTGCCGAAGTTGTAAATCTCAACATCTTTGCCGATGGAACTGAGATGGCCGAGTTCAAGTTCCCACGGAAGCAGAATTCTGCAGCTTGCGGAGACCTGTGGCCTCCCGTGAATCTTCGCCCCGAACATCTTCAGCAGGAAAAGGCGGAAGCGGTTCCCCAGCCTTTTAGGAGTTGGCCGGAAGAGAAGCAGCCAGGTGGTGTTCCAAATGGCCCGCCGCACTTTCGTTTGCGGAGTCCAGCCCGGCTCGCTCTTGGTCAGGTCGAGTGAAAACGCCTTTCCAGCACGTTCAATGGCAATACCGTTTTTCAAGTGATTGATAAACTCCCGGTCAATACCGTTGCGGCTCCGCGCCGTACCCCAAATCTCACGAGTCCGCATGCCGCCGGAACTGCGATTCTACCATTCGACTGCAGGCGAAGCACACAGCAGCAAAGGGCGCGGACTCATCGAATCGGGCACGCCGATTCCGGAATCGCACTAAAATGGAATTTCGCACCTAAATTCCTATTTGCCAGAAAGAATCCAGCACTCCATGCATCGTTGGTCCAGGCTTTTTGTTCCCACACTACGCGAGGCCCCGGCGGATGCCGAAGTGGCCAGCCACAAGTTCCTTCTTCGTTCAGGATACGTGCGCCAGCTCGGTGCCGGCATCTACTCCTACCTGTTTCTCGGGCAACGCTCCATTAACAAAATCATCGGCATTGTGCGCGAGGAGATGGACAAGATCGGGCAGGAGTTTCTGCTGCCCGGCATCATGCCGTCCGAAATCTGGGAGCAGAGCGGCCGATGGACCAGCATGGGGCAGAACATGTTCCGCCTGCAGGACCGCAAGGGTGCGTGGCTCTGCCTGGGCATGACACATGAAGAGGTGATGACCGACATTGCCCGCAAAGAGCTGCGCAGCTACAAGCAGTTGCCGCAGATCTGGTATCAGATCCAGACAAAGTTTCGCGACGAGCCGCGCCCTAAATCCGGCCTGCTGCGCGTTCGGCAATTCATCATGAAGGACAGCTACTCCTTCGACCTCAACCCTGCCGGACTGGACAAGAGCTACGATCTGCACGACCAGGTTTATCGCGCCATCTTTACGCGATGTGGGCTCAAGTTCGTCGCCGTCGAAGCACACTCCGGGGCCATGGGCGGCTCGCAGTCACAGGAATTCATGGTCTACACCGATGCCGGCGAAGACCTTATCGCAAGCTGCGCGCAATGCGGCTACGCGGCGAACATGGAGAAGGCGACATCGCGGCTCTCTCCAATTAAAGAACTGGAATCCACGGGCGACGGCAAACCGGAACTCGTTCACACGCCGGGCAAGGCCGCCATTGCGGATGTTGCTGAGTTCTTCAAAATCAGCCCCGCACAAGACATTAAAACCGTCGCCTACATGGGTGAAATCCGTTCCGGAAAAGAAGTCACCTGGCAGCCTGTCGTTGCATTCCTGCGCGGCGATCACTTTGTAAATGAGACAAAGCTGATGGGAATCGTTGGCGCGACAGACCTGCGCCCCATGAATGGTGAGGAATTGGAGAGATACTTCCACGGCCCGGCCGGTTATCTTGGGCCCATCGGGGTCAGTGTCGCTAAATCACCGCACGACGGCGGCGTAAACGTCATCCTTGACCACGGCCTCGAAAACCGCCACAACCTAGTCGGCGGAGCCAATAAGCTCGACTACCACTACCGCAACATCACTCCGGGCCGTGACTTCACCTGGACCGTCGCCGCCGACATCCGCGACGTCTCCGAAGGCGAAGGCTGCCCGCAATGCAGCGCGCCATTAAAAGTCGCCAAGGCTGTCGAAGTAGGACACATCTTCAAGCTCGGCTACAAATATTCCGAAAGCATGGGCGCGCGCGTGCTTGACCCCAACGGCAAAGAAGTCACGCCCATCATGGGCAGCTACGGCATTGGGATTGAGCGAATCCTTACAGCATGCATCGAGCAGAACAATGACGCAAACGGCTTCTCGCTGCCTGCGTCCATCGCTCCGTTCGATGTGGTTGTGACCATCACCAACGTTGCCGACCAGAACTTGCTCGCCGCTGGAACGCAGATTGCCGAATCGCTCGAAGCTGCTGGATTTGACGTGCTGCTCGATGACCGCGAAGAACGCGCCGGAGTCAAATTCAAGGACGCCGACCTCATCGGCATTCCCTATCGCGTCAACGTCGGCAAAAAGACCGCTGAAGGCAAAGTGGAATTGGTTACTCGCGCGGGATCAACAAGTGAAGACGTGGCGATCGCCGAAGCCGCCCCCGTGCTCAAACAAAAACTCACCCGCGCTTAGAACGACTGATACCGCTTCAACACGCCGTTCAGCGAAATCACGCCTTCGAGCTTGCCGCGGCTTGCCCGGTTTAACACGGGCAGCAGCGGCCAGCGCGGAAAATACGGCAGAGCAGTATCCAGAGGCATGTCAGGAAAGAGCGTGGGCACGCGATCCGGCTTCACCGCCTGCTCCATGCGCGTTTCCTGAGCGAGCGCCGTCACTGCCGTTGTCAGCTCATCCACTGTCATGGCGTACCAGGAATTATCTGCAAGCTGCACCAGAAACGCCGAAGCCTTTGCCTCGGCCATCGCAGCCGCCACTTCAGCGAGTGAGTCTTCGCCCTGCGCTACCGGAACCCCCAGAGGCTCTACTGCATCCTCAATGTGCAATGGAGTCTCCTCGCGTTGCTCCTCGAGCGATGGCAAATCAAGACCATCCTGATACGCAAACATCTCGAAAACAGGAACACGCTGGAACGTCCGCGAAATAAGGTAGGCGATGGTGTTGGCCACAATCACCGGCAGGATAATGGAGTAGTTCCCGCTTACCTCCAGCACCATGAAGACCGATGTGAGCGGCACGCGCAGGAAACCCGCGAAGAGCACGCCCATGCCGACGAGCGCGTATGCGCCCACGGTTCCCGTCAAATGCGGGAAGAACCACTTCTCAAAAGATCCGACGCCCGCTCCCAGCATCGCTCCTATAAAGAGCGTTGGCGCGAACATGCCGCCGGGAGTGCCGCTGGAAAACGACAGCGTCGTCGCCACCAGTTTGAACAGCGCGAGCAACAGCAGAAACTTCCACGCAAACTCGCCATGCATGGCATGGTCCATCGCTCCATATCCTGAACCCATCACCTGCGGGAATCCAATAAACCCGATCGCTCCAACCAGCAGCCCGGCCACTGCGGGCTGGGCGATATGGGTCCAGCGCGGCATGGCGCGAAGACGCGGTCGCAGATAGCCGAGGGATCGGGAGAAAAGAATCGCTACAAATCCGCCGATCACGCCGAGCACGGCATAGGCAATCAACTCGCGGCTGTCGCGCAGCGTGACCGCTGGGATGCGGAACATGGGCTGCGATCCCCAGAAGCGCCGCGCCACGACTACGCTTGAAATTGCGGCGAGCACAATCGAGCCCAGAACAGCGGCGCTCCACTGCCCGATAACTTCTTCAATTACGAACAGAATCGCAGAGATGGGCGCGTTGAACGCGGCTGCCAGTCCCGCCGCAGCTCCAATCGGCGCAACAAGCCGCAGCTTCTGGCGCGACAGCCCGAGCTTGCGCGCAACAATCGACGCCACTCCCGCACCAATCTGCAATGACGGGTCCTCGGGCCCCAGCGAGTGTCCGCCGCCAATTGCAATTGCAGCTGTAATGAATTTGCCAATGACCGTCTTGAACGAAATGTAGCCGTTATAGATGTAGAGCGCGGCCTTCGTCTGGTTGACGCCGCTGCCCCGCGCCGCTGGAAACGCAAAGTGCACCAGCAGCGCAGCCACAAGTCCGGCAATTGCAGGAACAAAGAACAGCCGGTATTGCCCCGCGTGCGGTGCCGCCCCGAGGGTGAGAATCTTGATCCACTCAATCGCCACCCGGAAGCTGACGACCAGCAATCCGGAAATCACGCCGATGAATATCGACAGCACGAGAAAGAGGCGCTCGTCCCGAGTAGGGGCGAGCCGGGCAACGTCCAGCGGGGCGGCCCCGGGCCTTATCTCGTTCAAGAAGGTTCGTATCTTGCTAAGGGTCATTATTGGCGCACCGCCAGAGGGGCTTGCGCAATCTTCAGGAGAAGCGCGTCATCTCCCGTCGGCGCTCCGCAAGTCTGCGCCGTCTGCTGCTCCGTCTCATACACAAGACTTATTGTGGTCTGTTCCAGTTGAGGATCCCGTTCCAGAACGCTTACAGAGAGACGGGCCGGAACCTGGGTCCACTTGTTCTGCAAATCCGCCATTTCTCCTGACACATTGGCGCTCGCAAAACAGCCCGAGAGCCTGGAGCGTGCAGTCTTCGCAGCATTCAGCACGCGTATAGCACGTGCGCGTACTTTCAGGTCCGGGCTGGGATAGAGATCGAGAATGTGGGTCGCATCGGCGAGCATCTGCCGAACCGCATCGCGAGCTGTTTTGCTTTGTGCTGTGAAGCCGCGAGTCACAGTGGCTACCTGCAATGCATCCCGCGCCGTGGTGATCCAGCCGAGCGCATAGGCGGTGCGCCCCAGGCCCTCAAACGTATCTGCGGTAGCATCCCTGCGGCGTATCTGTGAGCGGTAAATATTCAGCGCGTCCAGCGGGTCCCTCGCCTGCTCCATCAGGAACGCGATTTGCAGCTGGATTGCCGGATCATTCGGCGCGTTCCCTGACGCGGTTCGCAACTCCGTCTGTGCACGCGTGTAGTCCTCGCGGCTAATGAGGTAACCGGCCATTTCCAGCCGCACGTTGCGACGACGCACATAGCCGTCGCCCTCCCAGGTCCCGTCAAGTGCTCGCTGGTAGTGCTCCTCGGCCAGCGTGGCGTTACCCTCTTTCGCGGCAATGCGAGCCAGATCGAGATGGATCTCCCCATTTCCGGGCTGCGCGTCCAGCAGCGAATTGAAGTAAGCCGTCGCTTCACGATTGCGTCCAGCCGCGGCCAGCGCACTGGCCAGTTCAATTTCAATGTCGCGGCGTCCGGGACCATACTCCAATGCCGAGCTCAGCGCATCAACCGCCTGCGTGGGATGTCCCTCGCGCAATTCACGCTCGCCAGTCGCCTGCCACCGCCGCGCCAATGCGTCGCGATGTCTTGTGAACGACGCAAACAACGCGTACGTGACGATCGCCAACGCCGCGGTGAGAATGAAAAGGCTGATCAGTGCGATGGCATCGCGCAGCATCAGCTTCCGCTTCTCCGCCCGCTCCTCAGCCGACAACGGCGCATGCGTCTCAGTCACAGCCATCTTTACTACCTTAACGTCTCAGATGCGCGACGCAAAAGAATAAAACCCACAAAGCCGCAATCCTAAATTCGCGCATGTAACGTGGAGCGAGTTACGATCAGGAAAAGCCTTATGATTTTATTGATCCTCTCCAGCTCCTCTCCCTGCCGGGTTTGTTCATGACCCGCGAAGCTCTGCTCCAATTGCTCGAAGACATTCGCCGCGGAGAAACTTCACCCGAGGCCGCTGCCGCGCGGCTTGCAAAGCTTCCTTATGAAGACGCAGGCTTCGCCAAAATTGACCATCACCGCAGCCTACGCATTGGCCTGCCCGAGGTCATCTACGGGGCGGGCAAGACTCCCGCACAGGTAGCAGAGATTTTCGCGCGCATGGCCGGCACGGGCGGCAGCGTAATGGCCACTCGCGCCGATGCCGCTGCCTGGGACGCCGTTCGCGAGCGCGTTCCCGCCGCAAAATATCACACCGAAGGGCGCATCATCGGGCTCGCCGCCGCATCCACCGCCAAACCCGCCGGGCGCATCGCCGTCGTGTGCGCCGGAACCAGCGACCTTCCCGTCGCGGAAGAGGCGGCAGTCTCAGCGGAGTATCTCGGGCTTGAGGTCGATCGCGTCGTTGATGTCGGCGTCGCCGGCCTGCACCGCATCCTGGCCCAGACCGACATTCTGGCCCGCGCCCAGGCCGTCATCGTCTGCGCCGGCATGGAGGGCGCATTGCCCAGCGTCGTCGGGGGACTCGTAGCCGCTCCCGTAATCGCCGTGCCCACCAGCGTGGGTTACGGCGCGGCTTTCGGAGGCGTCGCCGCTTTGCTTGGCATGCTGAATTCCTGCTCGCCTAACGTGTGCGTCGTCAATATTGATAACGGCTTCGGTGCAGCCTATGTCGCGGCGATGGCGGTGCGACGGTAACCTAGCCTCGCCTACTTTTTAACCGTCCTGTAATCTGCCCGCCAAAGCCCCCGCAATTCTTCTTCTCTTCACATTGCGTTCGCAGAAAATTCACAATCGGCTGCGAATCTTAAGCAGATTCATGCGAACAGTTCCCATTCGTACCAACGAGATGAGACCGGGGCCCCCGATAACCCATGTCTTGGAATTCGCTCGCGTGCATCCAGTCGTCGAAAGTTCCGCGCTCAACGGAATTCAACGTCGCAATTTTCATCACGAGAGGCAAAATGAAAATCACTTGGAAGGCGCTTGCAGGTCTGCTGCTAGTTGCAACCTTGGCCGCCGCAAATGCACAAACTACAGACGGCAGCAGCAGCACAACGGTCCGAAAACATAAAGTCCACCGGACGCACAAAACCGCAAAGCCATCAGTCGAGTCGCAGATTCAGGACCTTCGCAAAGACATGGACGACCAGCGTCAGCAGATCGAAGCGCTGAAGCAACAGCTTTCCCAGCGCAACTCCGAACTGCAACAGGCGCAACAGACGGCCGCAGCAGCGCAGGCATCAGCGCAGCAGGCGCAGCAGACCGCGCAGAGCCAGCAGCAGTCCATCGAGACCAGCAACCAATCGGTAAGCAACCTGCAGACTGCCGTGTCAGACCTGAAAACCAGCACCAATGCAGCGGTCGCCAATGTGCAGACGGTGCAGACACAGCAAACGAAGCTCAAGGCGGAAGTCGAGAATCCTGACGCAGTGCACTATAAAGGTGTAACGCTGTCGCCCGCAGGCAGCTTCCTGGCAGCTGAAACCGTGTGGCGCCAGGGCGCAACCGGCGGCGGCATCAACACTGCCTTCACGGGCGTGCCGCTCAACAATTCTCCGGCCTCCCAGATCAGTGAATTCGACGGAACGGGCCGTCAGTCACGTATCGCCCTCAAGGCCACTGGCAAAACCGGCGACCTGGGCTTGACTGGTTACTATGAAGCTGACTTCCTGAGCGCCGGCGTCACTTCCAACAACAACCAGTCGAACAGCTATACCCTCCGCCAGCGCCAACTCTGGGGCCAGGCCGCATTCGATGACGGTTGGAAGTTTACCGGCGGCCAAATGTGGTCGCTTACAACCGAGACCACACAGCTCCTCAATAACGGGACCGAAATTCTCCCGTCCAGCATCGACCCGCAGTATATGGCTGGCTTTGTATGGAATCGCCAGTTCGGCTTCCGCGCCTCGAAGGACTTCGGCAAGAAGTTTGCGATCGGCGCGTCGGCCGAGAACGACCAGATGCTACTCAGCGGCAGCGGCCTGCCCGCCGGCTCGTTGATCGGTTCAGTCGGATCCACCGGCGGCCTCTACAACAACCAGACCAATTACTCCTTCAACCTGGCTCCGGAACTCGTCGCCAAGATGGCCTTCGAGCCTGGCTGGGGACACTGGGAAATCTTCGGCGTCGGCCGGTTCTTCCACAACCGTATTTATCCGAACTACACTGCAGCGAACTCGGGTAAAGCCGGTTCGGCAACCGGCGCGTTTGACGACAGCACAATGGGCGGCGGCATCGGCGGCGGCTTCCGTGCCCCTCTCGGCACCAAGAACCTCACGATTGGCTTGAAGGGACTGTACGGCGACGGTACGGGCCGCATGGGATCCTCTACGATTGCGGACACCACCCTCCGTCCCGATGGCCAGCTCGCTCTCCTGCACACCTTCTCCAGCATCAGCACGGTTGAAGCCAATTTGAGCAAGCGCCTCATGGTTTACCTGAACTATGGCGGCGACTATGCCGGTCGGCGCTACTTCGGCAACACCGGAGAGGGTTATGGTTCTCCTTTTGCCAATATGTCTGGCTGCACGACCGAGACATTCTCCGGAGCCACCAGCGGCTACGCGAGCAGCGCGCCAACCTCGCCTGCGAACTGCAGTGGCAATACAAAAGACGTGCAGGAAGTCAGCTTTGGTGATTGGTACGACTTCTATCACGGCAGCAAGGGTCGTGTGCGCTTCGGCCTTCAGTACGCGCACTTCCGCCGCGATATCTGGTCCGGTAATGGCGGCACCACAAACCCGGGCAATGGAGCTCATGGCGACGACAATATGTTCTGGAGCTCATTCCGCTACTACCTCCCGTAACTAACCTCACAACAACTTAGTAGTAACAAAGAAGGCATCCTGAGGATGCCTTCTTTGTTTTTAGCTCAAACACAACTAGTTCTGAAGTCGGAACCTCTGGTCGAATTTCAGTCATTCGGCCTATTGCTGCTTACGATGCAAGCTGAGTAATTTAATAGCTGTTCTGCAGGCAGAGACACAGAAGAAAAACGTTCGCAGATCAAGTTACTTGTTCCCGTTACAAAAAACCCACAGGCGAACCGCGAAGGATAAAACTCAAATGAGTCACCAAAACATCTTGGCAGCTATTGACGACGAGATTCGCAGACTGCAACAGGTTCGCAGTCTGCTGCAAGGCGCGGCCGGAGGCAAACAGGCCGGCAAACGCCGCCGCACCCTCAGCCCGGAGGCCCGCGAACGCATAGCCGCGGCGCAGAGACGGCGCTGGGCCAAACAGAAAAGAGCTGCAAAGTAGCGCTACCCGATACAATCGGGAGCAATGCTGAAAGTAAAGTTACTTCACCCCGAAGCCCAGGCTCCGACCGTTGCGCACGCCGGAAGCGACCTGGGCTTCGATCTCTATTCCATTGAAGACGTGGTCCTCGAACCCGGCCTTCCGGTGAAGGTGCGGACCGGCATCGCCGTGGAGGGCCCTCCAGGCTGGGGCTTTGTGCTGGGCGACCGCTCCTCGATGGCTGCCAGGGGCGTCACCTATGCAGGTGGCCGCATTGATGCCGGCTACCGCGGCGAAATCCTCGTCTGCTTAGTCAACGTAAATCAGCCGCGCTACTCGGTCCGCACCAAGCGCGACGCCGCTGGTGGGATCACCGACGTCGCGCTTGAACAAACCGATGTCAGCGTCACCATTCACAAAGGCGACAAAATCGCGCAGATGTCTCCCTTTGAGGCGCAGACCCGGATGGAAGTCTCCGTAGTAGAAGAGCTTTCCGCCACAACACGCGGCGCCAACGGCTTCGGATCAACCGGAAGATAGCGAAAGCCTGATACCTCAGGCTTTCGCTCTTCCTGATATAAGCCGCAATAATAGCGTGAGAATAATTGCGCCGATGATCGCCACGATAATCGTGTAGATCATTCCACCGGAACCGGCAAAGCCCAGCGAGCGCATAATAAAGCCGCCGATAATGGCTCCGATAATCCCGATCACGATATCCATGAGAGCGCCATAGCCGCTCCCCCGCATGATTTTGCCTGTGGCCCAGCCTGCAATCAGCCCAACAATAATCCACCAGATGATGAACATTGCTCCTCCTGTGACTGCGGCGATGAGTGTTCTACAAATCGGAGAGCGGAGTCAAGAGGCAAACCTGATTTTTTTCGGTTCGGCTACGATTTAGTGCGCTGGCTCGGCATACACCCGCACATAATCGACAAGCATCTCCTGCGGAAACACCGTTGTCTGGTCCGGAGATCCCGGCCACGCGCCGCCCACAGCAACATTCAGAAGGAAGTAGAATTTGCCCGAATCAAACGGCCACACGGCGCCCGGCGGCAGGCTCGAAGGAGTATAGGTGGCATAAACATTCGTGGGATCGTCCACATAAAACTTAATCAGCTTCGGTGACCACACAATTCCAAAGGTATGAAAGCCATCGCCAAACTTCTCCGCGCCCGGCAGGTTATAAGCCGTGCCAATTGCCGTCCCGGTAAACCCAGTCCCATGTATCGATCCGTAATTGGTGGAGGGCTTGCTCCCAATGCTTTCCATAATGTCCATCTCGCCGCAGGCCGGCCACTGCACGGAGTTCACATCGTCGCCCAGCATCCAGAACGCCGGCCACATGCTCTGCCCTACCGGCATCTTGACCCGAGCCTCGATCCTTCCATATTCAAAGCTCTGCAGTCCCTCGCTCTTGAGGCGCGCCGAAGAGTACACGCCGCTCGCCGGATTGCGCGCAACAATGTGCAAATACCCATCCGCACCCACATACGCATTTGGATTCTTCGGATCGCACGGCGCTGTCGAGGATCCATACGCGCAGTAAGTCTCAAGCTCGTTGTTGCCCCAGCCGCCCGCGCCAGTGTCATAGGTCCAGTTCTGCGGATTCGGCGCGCTCGGCGCGGCTCCGCCATTGAACTCGTCGCTCCAGATCAGGGTTTCCTTCGTGACGGCCGCTGGTCCCTTCTTCGAAGACGCGCCGGAAATCGCCTGTGCGCTCGCAACTCCTCCACAGGTTGCCAGCAAAACAAGCATCGGTAAAGCACACAATCGATAAGCTGATTTTTTCATCGTGGTCGCAGAATCCCTCTAACGAGCCTGTCCATTATCGCAAAACAAAAAGGACGAGCCGAAGCCCGTCCCGTTTCATCGTCCCCAAAAAACTCAGAGGCAGCAGGTACATTCCTCCTGCCCGCAATACGAGCAGCAGGAGCAGCTCCCGCCGGCAATCGACGGAATCACCAGCACTTCGTCACCATCCTTGAAGGCATACTTGTCGTTGCCCAGGAAGCGGATGTCCTCATCGTTCACATAGAAGTTGATGAACCGCCGCACCTGTCCCTGCTCATCGCGCAAGTGCGGGCGCAGCGCCGGAAAGCTGTTCTCGATGTCGACAATCAGCTCCGGCAGGTTCTTCGCGCTCGACTCAATCTCTCGCACGCCATCGGTGTGTTTCTGGAATGCATTCGGCAACTGGACCTTAACGGACATTGGCTCCTCCAACTACGAGTTCACGATCTTCATTCAGTTCTTCCACATAAGACTCAAAATCAGCCAGCCGTGGACGGATGGCGCGCTCTTCCTCGTACGCTCCGACCAGCGCGTCGGTAGTCTTCAGCCCGTTGCCCGTAATGCAGCACACAGTCAGCTCATCCTGCTTGATGCGCCCGTGCGCGTACAGCCGCGCCGTCACGGCCGTAGTCACACCGCCGGCTGTTTCCGTAAATACTCCTTCAGTCTCAGCCAGCTCCTGAATCGCCGACACGATCTCAACGTCCGAAACGTCCTCGGCCCAGCCACCGCTCTCGCGAATGCACCGCGCCGCATACGTTCCGTCTGCCGGATTCCCAATCGCCAGCGACCGCGCAATCGTCGAAGGCCGCTGCGGCTCAATCGTATCCGTCCCTGCTTTCACAGCCGTCGAAATCGGTGAGCATCCCGTCGCCTGCGCGCCGAAGAAGCGGACCTCCTTCTCTTCAACCAGCCCCAGCGCAATCAGTTCCTTGAATGCCTTGCGGATCTTCGTAATCAGCGACCCGCCAGCCATCGGAACCACTAAGTTGTCCGGCAGCCGCCAGCCGAGCTGTTCCGCGATTTCAAAGCCCACGGTCTTGGACCCCTCGGCATAGTACGGCCGCAGATTCACATTCACGAATCCCCAGTTGAACCGCTCCGCAATCTGCGAGCACAAGCGGTTCACGTGGTCATAGTTGCCGTCAATGCGGACCAGATTCGCCCCGTACACCTGTGTGTTCAAAATTTTTGCGGGTTCTAAATCGGAGGGAACAAGAATGTAGGTTTTGAGTCCAAGACGCGCAGCCTGCGCAGCAACAGCATTCGCAAGGTTTCCCGTGGACGAACAGCCCACCGTATCGAATCCGAAGATCTGCGCATTCGCCAGCGCTACTGAAACCACGCGATCCTTAAAGCTCAGCGTGGGCAGGCAAACCGCGTCGTTCTTGATGTAGAGATTGTTCGCGCCAATGCGCTTTCCCAGCCGCGGAGCCTTCAGCAGAGGGGTCCAGCCTGCGGGTGTCGCCGGAACGTAATCGTCCGGAACCGGCAGCAGCGCCTGGTAGCGCCACATGCTTGAGGGGCCCTTGGCAATCGCCTCGCGCGTAAACGTGCTACGGGCGGCCTCGAGGTCGCACTGCACCTCAAGAGGAGAAAAGCAGTCTTCGCAAATGGAAAGCGGCGTGTTTGGATACGTCTTCCCGCATTCCCGGCAACGCAATTCGTAAGCAGCAGCCATTCGATCCCTCGATTCGAGAGAAGCAGATGCACGGGCGCGTGTGACGAACTCTATTGCTACAACTACAACTGGATTTGGCGAGATGCGATCCTGCTGCATCCCCGAATCTCATGTTCCCCGCCACCAACCCCGGTTTGGGCTTGACTTTAGGAGAGAGTTGACACCGTTGTCTCAGATTGCCTGAGCCGGTTGTCGTGGCGTCACAGGGCCCGTCCCTCAGCCACTCTTCATGAAATTCAGGCTCGCTCCAAGGAGCAAACTTGAATAAACAATTTTTAACACATGCCCACCCCCGATGCAAGCACTTCTCTACGTGCCACAATGGATACCGCTCCACAATCAGGAGGAATGCATGTCCACAACGCGGCGCACCTTTCTGTCGTCAAGCGCTCTGCTCGCAGCCGGAATCAGCAGCAGCGCATTCGGCGAACCCCTCACGCAGCCTGACCCGCAGCCGCCCGTGCAATTCCATCCCCCCTCGCGCCCCGTCATCGTCACCCGCCACACCGGAGACAACACCATCGCCGAAGCCTACTCCATGCTCGAGCGCGGAACCGACACCCTCGACGCAGCACTCCACATCTGCGAGGGCCGCGAAGACGATCCCAGCGACCACAGCGTCGGACTCGGAGGCCTTCCCAATGAAGACGGCGTCGTCGAACTCGATGCCTGCGTCATGCACGGCCCCACCCGCCGGGTGGGATCGGTGGCCGCAGTGCAGAACATTCGCCATGCCGCCCGCCTCGCCAAGACCCTCATGGAAAATACCTACCACGTCATGATCTGCGGCGCGGGAGCGGAAAAATTCGCCGTCGCCGAAGGCTTTCAGCGCGAAAACCTGCTCACCGACGACGCCCGCAAAATATGGCTTCTCTGGAAGCAGCATGGAAACGGCTGGTGGGGCCCCGGAATCGACAGCCCGAAGTGGCAGCCTCCCGCCGGAGCCCTGCCCATGGGCATCCCCAAGGCCGCTCTACTGCCCCGCCACCCCGCGCCGGAAGACACCGCCCTCGTCGCCGAGCGTGTGCGCAACCTCTATGCCCTCGCCGACCGCATGGGCATTGAGCCGCGACTCCGCCGCGAAGCCGTGCGCCAGGTCCTCTGGCCCACCACCGGAACCATCCACGTCTCCGCCCTCAACACCAAAGGCGAAATCTCCGGAGCCACCACCACCTCCGGCCAGGCATGGAAAATCCCCGGCCGAGTCGGCGACTCGCCCATCATCGGAGCAGGCTGCTACACCGATCAGGACATAGGCTCCGCCGGAGCCACCGGTAACGGCGAAGAAAACATCAAGGTCGCCGGAGCCCACACCATCGTCGACCAGATGCGCCAGGGAGCCACCCCCAAAGAAGCCGGCCTCGAAGCCCTTCGCCGCATCGCCCACAACTACCACGGCGATCTCTCCCGCCTCCGCTACCTCGACATGATCTACTACATCGTCCGCCGTGACGGAGCCTACGCCGGAGTCTCCCTCTGGAGCACCGAAGGAGACGGCACCCGCAAAACCTTCGTCGTCCACGACGGAACCCAACGCACCGAACCCTGCGACTACCTCTTCGAAGGCTCAACCCAAAGCGTCCACCCGTTCTGAAAGATGGGTGCCCCATTCATGCACGGTCAGTTCTGGCAATCTCGTTATTATGACTTCAATGTCTTCACCCATCAGAAATTTGTGGAAAAGCTCCGCTACATCCACCGCAATCCTGTCACTCGCGGATTGGTCGAGAAGCCCGAGGATTGGCTCTGGTCCAGCTTTCGTCATTGAGCCGCCGGAGATATTGGACCGGTCGCGATCGAATCGCACTGGAGCTCGAGTCGCCGCGAACGCAACCTGACCCCACTCATCGCAAAGAAGCCGCGATGAATGGGGCACCCAAATCCACGAGCGGGCCACCCGCCCTAACCACCTACCCACCAAAAACTCAGCAGCGACCGCAGTGATGAAAACAATCAAACCTACGCCAAGCTACCAGATTGTCCTGCCGGACGGGGTTCAGGAGCAGGTCGACGGAACCGTCTCCAGTTTTTGGATCAATGGGGATCCAATTTTGCTGCAGACATCGAGCTACGTTCGCGAAGGGGGCGAGCACCTCTCAGCTTCACAGCGGCTCAAAGATCGAATGCTAAAGCAGAACGCACACTGGCAGGTCTGGAATGAGCAACTCTGTCTGACCGCAGGCGTTGATCAGGCGATCGGTGAATTTACCGGCGACGATGGCGTCGTCTGGATACACTCCTATTTTGTATGGCCGCACCTAACCGTTTACGCCACAGTGTCCGGCCCCGGAGACACAGTTCGCAATCGGAAGAACTGGGCTTTACAGAGCCTCAGGGGCGTTGCACTTAATATCCAATAGTTGGTCCGTCACCACACCGCCCGCATGTACCGAACGCTCACTCCGCGATACCGCTATACCGGCAAAGAACGCGACGCCGAATCCGGCAACAACTACTCCGGCGCCAGATACCATGCATCTACGCTGGGACGGTTCTTGAGCCGGGTGCCCCATTCATGCGCGGTTTTTGCGCGCATGAGTGGGAACGAATCTCCGCGCTACCATACGGGCATGCCGCTCCACCAATCCGCCTCACAGGTTTTGGTGGTTTGCCCGATAGGCTGGGCGAAGTGACCCCAAGGAGGAGGTGAATGGTGAAGATGACTTCCAGATCTCGGACCCTTCGTGTCGTTTGCGGGATTCTTTTGGTGGTTACCGTAACTTCGACCGCCTGGGCACGTCCCTGCTTTAGGTGCAAACATGAGCCGGTCGTTATGCCTGTGTCCCTCGCCGAGGGAACAATTGTGCGAACGCCCGAGTTCCTTGTCAAGAACATCGAATACCACATCGACATAAGGGTGAATCGAGGCCTTCCGTTCGGCCAATTGAGTTGCATGATCGGAGGTAATAGGCACCCTTCCCACTGCGCGATGTTCCATTGGGACAATGTAATCGATACTGAGTGGAAGGTAATGGATGGCGACCAGGTTGTGGCCCAGGGAGTTGCCAAAGGTTCCGACGGTGATATGGCCTGGTCAGACAGCTTTATGGACAGATACCTGGGAGAATTCGTCGGAAAGGCAAACAAGAAATATGTTGTCGAGGTAAAGTTCACCAAGGACGGCACTGCCTTGAACAAGCTTAATCCTCGTCTGATTGTGCGGATGATCGACTTCTGAGATTTTTTTCACAATTGTCTTTCCAGAATCGATCTGCGTACAGCTTCCATCAGCTCCGCGCGAGTCGGGTAGTCCCTCGGGTCGAGTGGGGGATGGAAGATGACCCTCACGGTGCCCGGATGCACTTTGAGGCTCCCCTTACGCATCAGCTTCTCGGTGCCCTCGATCGTCACCGGAACCACCGGGGCGCGGCTCTCCATCGCCAGGTAGAACGGCCCCTTTTTGAACGGCAGCAGCTGCCCATCCGGCGACCGCGTGCCCTCGACGAACGATGTAACGTGAAGCCCGCTCGCCAGCACCTGGACTGCCCGTTCCACGCTCTGCTTTGCGGCCTCCACATTGCCGTCGCGGTCCACCGGAATGAAGTTGGCCAGCTTCATCCCGTACCCAAGAATGGGAATCCGCAGCAGCGACCGCTTGATGAAGACGGAAGTCCGTCCGGGCAGCAGCGGGAACAGCACAGGAGGATCAAGGTTCGAGAGATGGTTCGAGAAGAACAGGTACCGCTTCTTCGGGTCCAGCGGCGCGCGCCACTCCGCCTCCACCCGGATTCCCGCCGCCCGCAGCCCGATCCTTACAATGGCCATCGCCCATCGATACACGGGGGAAAAGTCGCCGGTCACCAGCGCCCACGGAATTCCAATAGCCGCCGCCGGAAGACCCAGCACGATGAAAACCGTGAGCAGCGTGAGCGCGGCGAACATTGGTCTCACGCAGCGGAGAGCTGGCGCAGTCGCTCCGGCAGCTTCTCGTATATGCCGTCGAACCCGCCGTTCGAGAGGATCGCGACCACATCTCCAGGCTGCAACTCTGGAGCAATGCTCTCGACAATGCTGTCCGCATTGCTCAGCAGCATGGCGGCCCGGGGCTGTGTACGATTATGGGTGTTGAGCGCGGCCACCACAGCCTCGGGATGCAGGCGTTCCGCCTCGGGTATGCTCTCCTGCTTAAACACCCCGGCCAGCACCACGCGGTCTGCGAGCGACAGGCTCTCCACCAGTTCGCGCTCGAAGACATTGCGGCGCAGCGTATTCGACCGTGGCTCCAGCACCGCCCACAGCCGCGCCCCAGGATAGGCGCCGCGCAGCGCCCGCAGCGTCTCCCGAATGGCGGTCGGGTGGTGGGCGAAGTCGTCAATGATGGTAATGCCGTTGATCTCGGCGCGAACCTCAAGACGCCGCTTCACACTCTGGAACGTGGCCAGAGCCTCGGTGATTGCCTGAAGCGGAACTCCCTGCCCGAACGCCAGCGCAGCGGCCGCGGTCGCATTCATCGCATTGTGTGAACCTGCCATCGGCAGCACGAACTCAGCCCATGGACGGCCCTCGCGGCGAACTTTCCAGCGACTTTGGGCGCCTTCATGCACAACGTCGTGCACATGCCAGTACGAGTCGGCCTTCAACCCGTAGCGTTCCACGAGGCAGAAGGCTCGGCTAACACATTCGTCCACGTTCGGAGCACCATCGAACGCCACGATCCGCCCGCGGCGCGGAACCAGGTTCACCAGTCGCTTGAACGCCGTCTTCACCGCATCGAGATCGCGATAGATATCGGCGTGGTCGAACTCGACATGCGTCAGAATCAGCGCATCCGGAAAGTAGTGCATGAACTTCGGGCCCTTATCGAAGAAGGCCGTATCGTATTCGTCGCCTTCGAGAATCATGGGGCCGTCGCTTCGCAATTGGAAGCTCGTTCCAAAGTTCTCGGCCACGCCGCCGATCAGAAACGAAGGCGCAAGCGCGGAATTCTTGCGGCTCGCAACCTCATAGATCCAAGCCAACATGCTGGTCGTCGTCGTCTTACCGTGCGTCCCAGCCACCACCAGTGACTCGCGCCCGGCCACGAACTCGTCATAGATCACCTGCGCCATCGAGGCAAACGGAATGCGCCGATCGAGTATGCACTCCAGTTCCAGATTGCCGCGCGACATGGCATTGCCCACAATCACCAGATCGGGGCGCGGCTCAAGGTGGGACTCAGAGAATGGCTCCGCCACGGGAATCCCGAGCCGCCGCAGCAGGTCCGACATCGGCGGATACGCCGCCTGGTCCGACCCAGTGATGCGATGGCCCTTGAGTTGAAGGAGCCCGGCTAGCGACGCCATTGCCGTGCCACAGATTCCGATAAGGTGGATGTGCTTCTTTTCCTGCATAAGCCTCTAAATCTGCACCGCCGGCTCCAGATAGCGAAGACGCGGGTCGCTGTCCAGGGAAAGCTCCGCGCTGATGCCGAAGGGCAGTGTAACGTTCTCGCGCGACACGTGGCCGGACCGCAGTCCAATCGCAATCGGGCCGTCAAACCAGTCGAGTACGCGCAGAATCACCTGGTCGAGGAAGTCCGCCGCGGTATTCGGCGAAGTGCATTCCAACATCTCGCCGAACACGATGCCGCTTACGCCATCGAACTTTCCGGCAAGAGTCATTTGTCGCAGCATGCGGTCTATCTGGTACGGCCTGGCGCCCACATCTTCAAGGAACAGGAGCTTGCCCTCGGTGCATGGTGCAAAATGTGTTCCTAACGAGGCCGTAAGAATGCTCAGGCAGCCGCCGTAAACAATGCCTTCGGCGCGACCCGGCTTGAGAATACGCATGCCTTCGGCCGCGCCTACATCAACCAATCCGCCGCTCAGCGCCGCATCGAGGCTCGCATTATGCACGCCGTTCTCGCGGCTAAAATCGCCGGCGACGAGCGGGCCGTGGAATGCGGGGAGACCGGTCTGGTCGAGCAACCAGGTCTGCACGGCTGTCAGATCGCTGTAAGAAACCAGCGGCTTGGGATTATCGCGAACAAGGTCAAGGTCGAGTTCCTCCAGCAGGTAATTCGACCCGTACCCGCCGCGCGTGGTGAAGATGGCCTTGACCAATGGGTCGGCAAACGCCGCGTGCAGGTCGGCGAGCCGTTCGGCTGCGGTTCCGGAGAAGTACGGCGGATGCTTGCCGCAAGCGTGCTCGCTGGGTGCCACATCGAAACCGCGCGTGCGCAACGAAGCCAATCCTTGTTCAATGCGGTCGGGTTGCGCGCTGCTCGCCGGTGCGATCACAGCGACGCGCGCGCGCTTCGCAACCGCAGCGGGTTTCACCACGCTTCTCCTTCAGCAATCAGGCGAGCCGGCCCCGTCAGCATAATCTCCTCGCCTTCGCCAACCCATTCCACTCGTTGCTCGCCCCCGGGTGCGCGTACTACCAACCGCGAGTTCAACCCGTGCCAGGATATAGCGGCGCTCGCCGAAGCGCATGTTCCGGTGCCGGAGGAACTGGTTGGCCCCACTCCCCGCTCGAATATTCGTATCTCGATGCACTCCGGGTCGACGATGCGGACAAACTCAACGTTCGTCTGTCCAGGGAAATCGGCGTGAAAGCAAATTTCGCGGCCAAGCTCCTGCCAGGTGCGCTTGTGCGTCCTGAACTCATCATTGTCTACAAACACGACGAAGTGCGGATTTCCCGTCCAGACAGTAACTCCGGCGACTTTTGTCCCGTCCTGCAGCGTCAGCTTTTTGTCCTCTATGGTGGGCACGCCCATGCTCTGCGCGAACTCAAAATCGCGCCCCTTGACCTTCACCACCCGGCATATGCGAAGACCGGCGTCAGTTTCGAGCCGCACTGCATCGCCTTTTTTCAGCCGCTTTTGATATGCCACCCAGGCAGCCACGCAGCGTGTTCCATTGCCGGAGATCTCTGCGACCGAACCATCGGAGTTGACCAGCCGAATGCGGCCCGAGCGATCGCCGGTCCACTCGAAAAACTCCACCCCGTCGGCACCCACTCCGGTATTGCGAGCACAGAGTTGAATGGCGAGCTTCGGCTTTGTTTTGCCTTCCACGATCAGGAAGTCGTTGCCGCAAGCGTGAGCCTTGGTGAATCTGGTCATTCCATCTCCTGGCTTGAATGTAACCGAGATCGCTGCGGTATTTATCCGTGGCTATTACTATTACTGGCCTTGTGGATATCCGAATGGTAAATGCGAACGCAAGGCTGACCGGTGGAGCACACAATATCGATCAGCGTGAGGTCTGCTGGATGCGCGGCCACAGCTTTGGCGACCGGATCTCCGTCCGTGGTGATGACATAGTCGGCCGCCGCAGCGGGATCCCTCAGCGCTGGCTTCCAACGGTAGTAATCCGACTCATTGATTGTTCGCTTCAGCGCGACTCCCGCCCGCTGATACGCTCCCGGGTGATCGGAGATATAGGCGAGAATTGTGCTGCCCGGAGCCAGTGACTGGAGCCCGCGCGCATAGCCTACTTCGAAAGGAATACGCGTGCGCGAATTGGCGATCATCTCCCGCAACACTAGCGGGGTGGCGCGAACCAACACGTAGCTGTTCGCGCAAATGAGCACGGCGAATGCCGCAAGGGTCCACGGTCGCCATATTGGCCAGCGCTTCGCAACCCCGCCCGCTGCCCACGCGGCCAGGAAACCCAGCGCCAGCGCAAATACCGGCAACATCTCCATGCCATACCGCGTGTTATAGAACGAGTGCGGCCACCACCGCGGAATGAAAATGGGAACCGACCCGTAAGCCACCGAATACGCATAAAATGGGAGAGGCAGCCACAGCAGTAGCATAGGAAGAATATGCTTCGAGCGGAACCGGACCCCGGCGAATACGCTTCCCACAACCGCGAGCACAAGCAGCAAGTTGGTGAGGTGCTTCCAAATCGCACCGAGTTCGGCGGCTTTCAGGAAGAATAGCGCAGCGACAAACATGTTGTGCCAGCCGGGATAATGTGGCGAGCCTGGAGCCGTAGTCCGAATCTCAATAGCCCGCGCCGAATAGGGACCACGCAAAAAGTCCAGCGGATCGCCAAATTGTCTCGCGCAATAGCCCATCCAGACGAGTGGCGCAACCACCAGCATGACGGTAAACAGAACAAACACGCCTCCAAACCGTGACCGCCACAAATCTCGACGGCGCAGCATTGGAACTGCCGCGATGACACCTGCGAAGAAGGTGAAGATCCAGCCGTCATAGCGGGTATAAACCGAACAGACGAGCACCAGCCCGCATGCAATGAGCAACTTCGCCGCGCGATCGATCTCATCCCTGTCCAGAGCGCGCAGGTATTCGACAAGGAAAACCACCGCCCAGATCATCTCTGCCAGACAGAGAGGTTCGTTCAACGCCGTAGTCTGTGCGTAAAGCAGGCCGGGATTCAGCGCAAAGAAAAGCACCGCGACGATCGCAGGTTGAGACTTGAGCCAAATTCGCGCCAGGCGATAAATGCCAGCCGCTCCCAGAACAAAAGCGCCGATGGAGGGGAAAGCCCCAGCCAGACCCGACTGCCACCAGCTCATGCGCAACACAAACGGCACAATCAGCAAATGAGGCAGCGGTAGCCACACGGATCCAAGCTGACTGATGCCGGGATTCGTCGAGTCAACGAGGCGGCGCGCAATGTTGATGTGAGCTACCGCGTCGCCGGAAAGCAGCAGCAAATTGCGCGAGAAGCAATAAGAGAGCGCGAAGAGCGAAACCAGCACCGAAGTCCAGGCGACGACGAAGGTTTCGCCGCGCAGCGCCAGACGTTCGGGGTCCTCAGCAGGTTTGCGCGGTCTTTTCCCCGCCTTAATCAAGGTGCGAGAGTTCGCGGAAGAGCGCAAAGCGTTTCTCAATCTCCGTGGGGTCAAGGTCCTGCAACCGTCCAGTGCCGAAGCGCTCCACGGCGAACGACCCCATTACGCCGCCGTAGAACATCGCCTTCTTGAAGACAGCCGGAGTCAGATCCTTCTGTGAGGCCACATATCCGAAGAATCCCCCGGCGAAAGAGTCTCCAGCTCCAGTGGGGTCCACCACCTCGGCCAGCGGCAGCGCGGGCGCACGAAATGGAAGAAAGACCTTCTGCTTGCCGCCCGGGAACGATCGCTCGCTGAAAAAGGCAGTGGCGCCGTACTCGCCGTGTTTCACGATCAGGCTTTTAGGCCCCATAGCGAGAATCTTCTCCGCCGCGAGCATGAGATTCGCCTCGCGGGCCAGCAATTTGGCCTCGCCATCATTGATCAGCAGACCATCCAGTCCCTTGAGAACTTTGGCGAGGTTCTCGGCGTGATCGTTGATCCAGTAATTCATGGTGTCGCCGCACACCAGCTTCACGCGCGGCATTTTGGCGCGAACATCGGCCTGAAGAACCGGGTCAATATTGGCGAGGAAGAGATATTCAGAATTCTCATACTCCGCTGGAATCTTCGGCGTGAATCTCTGGAAGACATTTAGTTCGGTATTGAGCGTTTGCGCCTCATTCAGGTTCTTCAGATACGACCCGCTCCAGAAAAAGCTCTTCCCTTTTGAGTGTTCGATGCCGCGAGTGTCGATGCCGCGTCGCGTCAGGATAGCTTCGTTCTCGGGTGTGAAGTCTTCTCCCACAACTGCGATCACTCGCACATCGGTAAAGTAGCTGGCTGCAAGCGCAAAATGCGTTGCCGCACCACCAACACAGCGCTCGGCCTTGCCTGCTGGAGTCTCAATCGTGTCAAACGCGACGCTACCTACAACCAGAATCGACATCCCTTACGCCTTTCCGCTTTCGTTCAGATATTTGCCGACCAGCAGATCGAGCTTGCGCCGTGTCTCTGCCGGAATCGTCTTCGGATCTGTGAGCAACGCGAACTTCAGCGCCGTGGCACACGCGCATTTGCGCTCGCGCGGCATCGCGGCAACCGCTGCCTTCACCACTTTGCAGGCATTCGCCGCATTTTGGTTTAGAACCGCGACAATCTGGTCCACCGTCACGTCGTCGTGGCCCTCGCGCCAGCAGTCGTAATCCGTAACCATGGCCGCCGTCGCGTAGCAAATCTCGGCTTCACGAGCCAGTTTGGCTTCCTGCAGGTTGGTCATGCCGATCACATCCGCACCCCAGCTTCGGTACAGGTTTGACTCGGCACGCGTGGAGAACTGCGGACCCTCCATGCAGACGTAAGTTCCGCCTCGTTTCCCAACAACTCCTTCGCGCGTGCATCCTTCGGCGATCGCTTTACCGACCTCGGCGCACACCGGGTCTCCGAAGGCAACGTGGGCGACCAGGCCTTCACCGAAAAAGGTGGAAATGCGCTTCGAAGTGCGGTCAATAAACTGGTCGGCAATTATGAAATCAGTAGGCTTGTGCTCTTCCTTCAAGGAGCCGACCGCAGACATGGAAAGAATGCGCTCCACGCCGAGCTTCTTCATGCCATAAATATTGGCGCGAAAATTCAACTCTGAGGGAAGGATGCGATGTCCGCGTCCATGCCGCGCGAGGAATGCGACCCTGCGACCCTCCAGTTCGCCCAACACAAAGGCATCGCTGGGTTCGCCGAATGGTGTTTCCACGCGCTCTTCGCGCACGTTGGTGAGTCCGGGCATGGCATATAGGCCGCTGCCCCCTATAATTCCAATCTCTGCCTGTTGCAACGCTGGCTCCGGGAAACCGAAAGGTTGGGAGTCTTCAGTATAAAAGATTCGCCGCGATCATTTGAGAACGGCGCGCATGACTCCGCATTGCGCCATAAAACTCACCAGGCCGCCCGTAAGAGATTGGGTGGGCTGTATCGCGGCTGAAGTCACTGTTGCATCGCTGCTTCCCTGCGCACCAAACATCAGGAATTCCAGCTTGCGCGCCAGCGGCAGGGGGAAGCTCTCGCTTACCAGCACCATGTTCCCCTGAGTGGAAATGAGCATCGGCCCTTCGTTGCTCGAGTAGACTTGCTCGTTCGGGTCCGACTCGTTCTTGCCGTCGCGCGTCACATTCGAGTATTGCTGGCCCAGTTCTCCGGCATACATTTTTGCGAAAGCCGACGCCGCTTCGGGGGTCTTCCAGCGCGAAAGATACAGTAGCCCAATTGAGGAAGTGGAATCCGGGTTCGGCGCCGACTTTTGCTGCACTACGTAATATATGCCGCCGTCCCAAGCCGGAGTGAGCGCGGCAGCCATCTGCTGGCCTCCAAAGAGCTCGGTCAGCATGTGAACGTCCAACTCACCCATCACGCCCACATCGTAAGGAGTGTAGTCAGCATCAAGCAGCCCGTGGATGTCCGGCATTGTCAACACCGGAACCTTCACCTTCTGCTCGTAGGCTTGCGGATTCATGATTTCGTAGCTGGACGAGGGCGGATTATCAAGCACGCCGCCAAAAGCGCCTGCAGCACCCTTGTCCACCAGCATTTGCACTTCAAACCTCAACCCCTGGCTGTACGGAAACAGCAGCGATTCCCTCAATACGAGTGGCGCACGAGCCAGCACCGGTGAATCGGCGTCTGAGCCTTGTTGATCCGACAGCTTCATCACCGCTTCAGGATTCGAAAGAATGCTTTGACCTGCCGGCTTCAGTTCGTAATCCACCAGCACCGCCATAGCCTGACCCTCAAGTATCGCTTCGCGCGATGTATCTTCCTCGTCGGTCGCAATGTGCTGGTTGTCCTGCGCAACATTGTGAGAAAGTCCAATGTCGCTCTTGTCTTCCCACTTGCTCAAATTTACGCGCTGGTCCTGCAGCGCATGGGTAAGCTCGTGGGCGAGCACCGGCTTCTGCGCGTCGGGTGCAATCCAGTCCAACAGATTCACGGTTTTGGTCTTGCTGTCGTAGTAGCCCGCAATC
Source organism: Acidobacteriaceae bacterium (assembly GCA_035945555.1). Lineage (GTDB taxonomy): Bacteria > Acidobacteriota > Terriglobia > Terriglobales > Acidobacteriaceae > Silvibacterium. Next base: position 13,569 of record DASZAG010000024.1, on the reverse strand, counting down.
TGTTCCTTAAGCAAACTCACCAGAAAGGGCTGGAGCTGGAAGTCCTCATCGAGCATGCCAAACTTCTTGAGCACAATTGCCGAACGCTCCATCTTTTTGGCGTCCTTATCGTCACGCATCTTCTTGTCGAGATACTTCACAACTTCATCGCGCGTGGTAAGCCTGCGTTTTACCGTGTGCTTGATCGCGAGTTTCGAGTCCTCTGAAGCAAACTGCATGATCGTGTCGACCGAGGAGAATAGGTCCTTAGCCTGCGCGGGAGTTAAATGGGTTTCCGGCTTCGCCATCGGCGCGGGTGTGCTCTTCTGTTGCTGAGGCCCAGAAGAAGTTTGACCGAGCGCAATCCCGCTCGAAACAACCGTAACAGTCAGCAGGCCCCGAATGCATCGCGTCACCGGTTTCGTCATTCGTTTCCCTTCACGTGCAAGACTATAATTTTCTTAGACACTGGCATGAGTACCGCATCCCCAAATCCCACGGAAACGCTGTCAGAAACACCACTTGCCGCGCATTTGAACGTCGCGTGCGCAGCGCACCTGGGCGCGCTCACGCCAGATGCCTTCGCTACCTTGGATGATGAATTCGCCAGCCTGACAACGAACGCAGGCATCTTTGACCTCGGCTATAAAGCCTACATCAAGATTACCGGAAGTGACCGTCTTCGCTGGACGAACGGTATGGTGACAAACACGATCCAGGGTCTTGCCGACGACCACTGGAACTACAGCTTTCTGCTGAACGCGCAAGGGCGCATCCAGGGAGACGCGAATGTTTACCGCTCACCCGACTGGCTCATTCTCCAAACTGACCTCTCTCAGATTGCTCGCCTCCTGCCGCACCTTGACCACTTCATCATCATGGATGACGTCGAGCTGCATCCATTAGACGCATCTCTGACTGCGATCGGCATCGCAGGGCCACGCGCGAAAGCAATTCTGGCGGTGCTAGGGGTGTCCGCGCCCCCAGACGGCACGTTTGTCACGGCCAATATAAACGGAACTGACGTGACACTGGTCCGCGCTCACGGCCCGCTGGTTCCGAAGTTTGAGATTTGGCTTCCCGTCTCCGCGCTCGATGTGGTCTGGTCCGCGCTGCAGAGCGCCGGAGCCGTTCCCTGTGGTGTGGCCGCCCTCGAAGCCCTTCGCATTGCGGAAGGAACTCCGCTCTATGGCGTCGATATCCAGGACAAGCATCTTGCGCAGGAAACCGCGCAGACGCGGGCCCTGAACTTTAATAAGGGCTGCTATCTGGGGCAGGAGATTGTTGAGCGCATCCGCTCGCGCGCTACGGTACACCGCACGCTGCGACAGTTTTCAGTCGAGAATGCGCCACCCATGCTTGAGCCCGGGCAGACCATCGCGCTGAACGCCGAAGGCGCGGAACGCAATCCCGTGGGTGAACTCACCAGCCTGGCGCACTATCATCCGCCCTCATTTCCTGGCGCACTCGCATTGGGATACATCCGCACGGAAGCCGTGGAACGCGGCCTGCCCCTCAGCCATAGCGGCGGGGGCATCACAGTGCTCAGCGCACCTCCAGCTCTGCGACAATAAAGGAATCTATGTCCGACAAGCCACCCGTCTTCACCGTTACCGACCGCCGCAAGTTCACACTCGAAGGCGACCTGCGCGAAGAAGCGCACGCTCAGGAACAGGAAGAATCTCAGCACGAACCCAAATCCGAGCCAAGTTCCGAACCAAAACCGGGTCCGCGTCTGGTGTCGACTCCGTCCGCGCCGAAAGTACCTGAAGCAGAACAACCCGAAGCCGTGTCCGCACCAGAACCTGACGAAGCCGCAACCGATCAGGAAGATCCGCCGGAGATAAGCGAGCAGGACGAAGCAGCGGCCCGCAAAGCGTACCAGCAGTCCTCAGAGCATATTGAGACGCTGCTGCGCGCAGCAAATCCGGCTGCGGGAGCGCCCCCACCCGTCACAATTGAGCACGTCATCCAGTCAATCTATCTCTCTGCCGTGGTAGCGCTGGGCGCGGCGACAGAGCCCGGCCAACAGCCGCGAATCGACATCATCGGCGCACGCCAGAGCATCGACATGCTTGGTGTCCTCCAGGAGAAAACCAAGGGCAACCTCAGCGAAAAGGAAGAACGCCTGCTGCAGAACGCGCTCTTTGAGGTCCGAATGATGTTCCTCGAAGTCACAAACGCCATCGCCCAACAGGCGCAGCGGCCTCCCCAGGGAAAGAAGTAGCCCCGCGGCGCATGAGGGCGGAGATACTTATCCTCGGCAGCGGCACGTCAATGGGCGTGCCCACGCTGGGCTGCAATTGCGAGGTCTGTACATCCACCGACCCTCGCGACACCCGCTCGCGTCCCTCCATTGCCGTGCAGTGGAACGGGCACAACGTCATCATTGATACCGGGCAAGACTTTCGGCAGCAGGCTCTGCGCGAGCAAATCCGCAACATTGACGCCGTGCTCTACACGCATCCCCACGCCGACCACATCCTCGGTATGGATGATCTGCGCCCCCTCACCTTTGAGCGAGGCGGCGCCGTTCCGCTCTACGCCGATGATGCGACCGCCGCAGTCCTGCGCCGGGTTTTTGAGTACACCTTTTCCCCCAATGCCAAATACCCAACACGCGCCCGCGTCGAGCTACATCCTTTAAATGGCCAGGATTCGGTCGAGATTGCGGGGTTCGCCTTTCAGCGGGTACCGGTTCTTCACGGGGAGTTACCCGTCGCCGGCTATCGTTTTGGCTCCGCCGCCTACCTCACCGACATGAATACCGTTCCGGACAGCAGCCTGCCTCTTCTCCAAAATCTTGACGTGCTTATCATTGATGCCCTTCGCTGGAAGCATCACCCGAGCCATAACAATGTGGAGCAAGCACTAGCATGGATTGACCGAATCCAGCCTCGCCAAGCTTTCTTCACACACATCGCGCACGAGTTGGGCCACGCTGCTACAGAGGCCACGTTGCCGCCCAATGTACGGCTCGCTTTTGATGGCCAGCGGATTGGGTTCGAGTTCTAGCTATGCAAATTTTCCGCTCCCTTGACTCTCTTCCCGCGTGGCTCGGCCGCACCGTTCTGGCGATTGGCAATTTCGACGGAGTGCATCGCGGCCATCAGGCGATTCTCAGCAACATCCAGCGTTGCGCGGCAGAAACGGGTGCGGCATCCGTCGCGGTTACTTTTGATCCTCACCCGGTGCGTGTGCTTCGCCCGGCGCAGGCGCCAAAACTCATTACCCCCCTGCCGCAAAAGCTTGCTCTTCTGGCCGCTACCGGCATTGAAGCGACGGTCGTCATCCCTTTTACCCAGGAGTTCTCGCGGCTTTCTCCGCTCGAATTCGCGGAAAGAGTTCTGCTTCGAGATCTCAAAGCCGCAGAGGTGCATGAGGGAGATAACTTCCGTTTCGGACATAATGCCAGCGCGGGCCCGGCGGATCTCGCGCAACTCGGCCGCGATCTTGGGTTCAAGGTCGTCGCTCAGCCCTCGCTTTATGTCCGTGGCATACCGGTGTCGAGTTCCTATGTCCGCCGCTTTATCGCCGAGGGTGACATGACAATGGCGCGCGCGTTACTGGGCCGCCCATTTTCGATTTGCTCCTCACCGATGCGCGACCGTGGCGTGGGCTCGCGGCTTACCGTCCCCACCATCAACATGGCTCCCTATGACGAGCTGCTCCCCGCCTCTGGCGTATACATAACAAGGATGAAAATCGACGGTGAGTATTTCAACGCCGTGACCAATGCGGGCCATCGGCCCACGTTCGGAGGGAACGCGTTCGCCATTGAGTCGCATCTGCTTAATTTTCGCGAAATGAGCCTGACGCCTGAAACACAGTTGGAGCTGTGCTTCTTATCACGCATCCGGGATGAGCGACGGTTCGAATCCCCTGCAGCACTGAAGGAGCAGATTCTAAGGGACGCCGCTCATGCCCGCCGCTACTTCAATCTGATGAAACTGGGCTGAGGATAGGTTCGCGCTGCGGCGCCACCACTGGCAGTTGATCGCGGAAGCGGAGAATCAGACTGAACAGTTTCCGCGCACTCCAATAACGCGGAAAGTATCGCCCCGGCTCCGAAAGGATACGAAGAAGCCAGCCAAGATAAAACCTGTCCGCCCATACGGGAATGATCACCTGGTCGCCGCTCAGGAATGCAATGGCAGCGCCAATGCAGTGAATCGAGGGCAGGTAGCTCAAGTTCTGCTTCAGATATAGTCCGAGCCGCTCCTGCGTGCCGCCTCCGATCGTAACAATCACGTGCTGCGGTCTCAGGCGCTCAACAATCTCCACCAGCTCCGGATCTGAAACCTCATCACCGTGTAGAGGAGCGATGTGCACGCATTCGTCCGGCACATCAATGCCCTCTTCCCTAAGCCACGCAACGTTCCGCTCGGCGCTTTCTTCACTGGCCATCACCCACACGCAATCGCCTGGGCGCTGGACATCCTCTCTGCGCAGCAGCTCGCGAAGATATTCCAATCCAGAGAGCCGTTGGATTGAGTCCTTTTGTAAAAAATTCCATACCAGCACCATGAACGCTGAATCGGTGATGACCATATCAGCGCGCAGAAGTGCATCGCGGTAGGCCGCGTTGGTAGCAATGTCCTTGAGAGCCGGCGCTGCTGGCACTACCAGCAAGCCACCTCGGCTCATGCGATCCACCGCCTGATGAGCGGCTCCAAGAAAAAAGTCCACGCCAAGAATTCTGACGCGATTACGGGGGGGGGTTCGGGGGGGCCCGATCATTTTTACTTACTCCTTGCGCCAACTAACATCTGGGTTTCGATCCAGCGGTAGGTCTCCTCCATTCCATCTCGTAGCTTTACAGAGGGTTCCCACCCTAGTCTTTCCAGGATCATCGTATTGTCGCTGTTTCGGCCGTTCACACCCTTGGGGGCACTTAAATTGTAGGTGCGCTTCAACTTCACACCCGCAATATCTTCCACAATATCCACCAGTTGGTTAATAGTCACCAATTCGCTCGATCCGAGGTTAATCGGCTCGCGGATATCGCTCTGAATGATCTTCTCCACGCCGTTCACGCAGTCATCGATGTACATGAAGCTGCGGGTCTGGTTGCCATCACCCCAGATATTGATTTCGTTCTTGCCTGAGCTCTTCGCCTCAATCACTTTTCGGCAGATGGCTGCTGGAGCCTTTTCCCGCCCACCATCCCATGTCCCCAATGGTCCGTAGACATTGTGGAAGCGCGCTACCCGGCATTCGAGCCCGAAATCCTCCTCAAAGTGGCGGCACATCCGCTCGCTGAAGAGCTTCTCCCATCCGTAGCCGTCTTCCGGAAGCGCCGGATACGCATCCGACTCCTTCAGCGGAACTACATGGGGATCCTTTTGCTTCTCCCCGTTGTAAACGCAGGCGGACGATGAATAGAAAAACCGTTTGACGCCGTTCTGCTGAGCCGCCTGAAGCATGTGCGTATTGGTAAGTACACTCAGCATGCAAAGCGCCTTGTTGTTCTCGATGAAGCCCATGCCGCCCATATCCGCGGCCAGTTGGAACACCATTGAGACATCCTCAGCCGCAGTCAGGCAGTTGGACTTTTCTTTCAGGTCGAGCGAAAGATTTTCCACGCCTTCACTCACCTGGTACCACTCATCGAGCGGCTTGATGTCCACCGCGCGTACCACATCGACCCCTTTGGACAGCAAGTCCTTCACTAAATGGCCGCCAATAAATCCACCCGCGCCGCAAACTACCGCCGTCTGACCCTTGATCTCCATCACAATCCGTCTCGCACAAGTACTAATACCGTCTGGCGCGAATCCAGCACTCCTAATTTGGGGATTACTCAGTCAATTACTTATGTAATTCTAAAAGTTTACATCCGCTGAATTCACTGTCAAGAATCATTCGCGACTGTCTCTATATGCTACACTCGCGCATCCTAATGGCGGTTCTGTGAAAATCGAATTAAAGTGCAATTAATAATGGCGAGCTCCCTCAGCAGAAGCATCCGCTCCCAGCCGCTGGCGACTCTGGGTATTCTGCTGCTCATTCTCTTTGCCGCAATGGCGCTCTTTGCACCCTGGCTGGCTCCGGCGAACCCCGCAGCCATTGACCTGGCTCACCGCCTTGCGCCGCCGAGCGCGAAGCACTGGTTCGGTACCGACGCCCTCGGGCGCGATATCCTTTCGCGGATCATCTACGGCGCGCGCCTTTCGCTCACCGTCGCCGTTTCGGTCGTGGGGTTCTCGCTCTCGCTCGGTATTGTCCTCGGCGGCATCGCCGGATACTACGGCGGCCCCATCGACACCTTCCTGAACGTCTTCGCCATGAATGCCTTTATGGCCATGCCGGGGATCCTGCTGGCGATCGCCTTCGTCGCGTTTTTAGGACCCGGCTTACTTAACCTCATTCTGGCCCTCTCCATCGGAGGATGGGTGGGCTACGCCCGTCTGGTAAGGGGTCAGGTGCTGGCCGTGCGCGAGCGCGAGTTCGTGGAGGCAGCCCGTTCCATCGGCGCCAGCGATTTGCGCATCTTCTTACGCCACATATTGCCCAACATCGTTCAGCCATTGATCGTGCAGGCAGCTATCGGAATGGCTGGAGCCGTGCTGGCTGAGGCTACCCTCAGCTTCCTTGGCCTGGGTGTTCCGCCTCCCACAGCGAGTTGGGGAGAAATGCTCAACGATGCGCGATCGCACCTGTTCGATGCTCCGCATCTCGTTATATTTCCTGCAATTGCGGTGATGCTGTGCGTGTTGTGCTTTAACTTTATTGGCGATGCTTTACGCGATTACCTTGACCCCCGTACCCGCATCAGCGTTGGCCTTTAGATATGAGAATCGGGGTTATTTCGGACACACATGGTCGGCTGCGCCCGGAAGCGCGCAGCCATCTCAAAGGTGTTGACTACATCCTGCACGCCGGAGACGTCGGTGACCCGAAAATACTGAAGTCGTTACACAAACTTGCCCCCGTGACAGCCATCCGCGGAAATATCGACGTCCTCGGACCCTGTGCACAACTGCCCGAGACTGAGCTGGTTGAGCTTGGCGGGATCCACATCTATCTTTTGCACAATCTAAGTGAACTTGACCTTGACCCTACAGCAGCCGGCATTTCCGTGGTTATCAGCGGGCATACGCACCAGCCAAAAATCGAACGCCGGAAGGACGTACTGTATTTCAATCCCGGCAGCGCTGGGCCAAGACGATTTTCTCTTCCAGTCACTCTGGGCTTTCTTGAACTCAATGGTGGAAAGGTGACGCCCAGACTTATCGATCTCCTACCAGACATGACTTAAGTTACTATTAGCTTGGCAAGCGGATTGCTCCTCCCTGTTAGACCGGAGCAGATCAAAATGTGCGGCACGACGGCTACACCCAATCGGGGAGGCCGTGGACGTAGTTTGAGGCGGCTTCCGACCTGGGGTTCGAAAGAAGATCAATGGAAGTAATCTTCAATCTGCTGTGGCTGGCGATTTCGGCGCTGCTGGTCGGTATTTGGCTCCTGCGCAGCGCGCGCGGGACAAATATCGTGCGTCACAGCCTCGGCGTTCAGTTGATTGCGCTCGCGCTGTTGATCGTGATTCTGTTGCCCGTAGTTTCACTTACGGACGACCTACACGCTACCGCGTTGCTCACCGAGTCGGACCGATTGTGGCGCAGGTGTGATTTTCAAACCATCGGCGATCTTGCGACACACGTAATTTCGATCGCGATTGCGGGTCTGGCGCTGACGCACGTTGCTCCGCAGCGGCGAACGCTGAGCTGGCTGGCATCTCCGGCTCGAAAGTCGGATTCATTTGCGGGATATTTGCGCATTTTGAGCACCCGCCCCCCTCCCGCCGTTTAACACTTCTCAGTCATTCCCCCTCGCCTAACAACCAGTGACCCGTTCGCGCGACATTTGAACCGCCTTTTGAGGGGTAGTTTCCATGATCCGTATTCGGCTTCGAATTCATATTTAACGGTCCAGTTTCGGACTTTTACCTTTGTTTCTGGGAAAAAATATGTGCGGCATTGCTGGGTTTGCCACAGGACAAGTTGGTTATCGAGTTCCACCGGATGTCGCGCGCCGACTGCTTTATTCCATGCGCTTGCGCGGGCCTGACGCTCAGGGACAATGGGAGCAGCCGGACTCCCGCGCGCTCTTACTCCATCGCCGTCTCTCGATTCAGGACCTTACCGAGTCCGGCGCGCAGCCGATGTTCTCTCACGACGGCAACGTAGTCATCGTCTTCAACGGTGAAATCTATAACAAGGAAGACCTGCGCAAGCTTGTGCCGGATTACCCCTGGCACGGTACTTCTGATACAGAGGTGATCCTCGCGCTTTACGAGAAATTCGGCGAGGATACCCCTTGTCTCCTGCGCGGCATGTTTGCCTTCGCAATTTGGGATGAACGCCGTCAGGGCCTGTTTCTGGCGCGCGATCCATATGGAATCAAGCCACTCTACATCGCCGAGGCGCCGGAGGGAATCTGGTTTGCCTCACAAGTGAAAGCGCTGCTGCAGGTTCCCGGCTTGAACCTTGCGGCTGAGCCTGCGGGGCACGCTGGCTTCTTCCTGTGGGGGAGCGTCCCCGAGCCCTTTACTCTTTACAAGGGAATCAGGTCTCTCCCAAGCGGGCATTCACTCTGGATTGAGAATGGGAGAAAGCTGCGAGAAGCACGGTTCGCTTCCATCGCAGGCGCGCTTACCGCACCTTCAGAGCCCGCTTCCGCGGTTCCTCTTCGCGACGCTCTGCTCGAAAGCGTGCGGATGCACTTTCTCTCAGACGTCCCTGTCTCGGTCTTTCTCTCCGCAGGGCTTGACTCCTCCACCATCACGGCCCTTTCCGCCGCCGCCTTCCCGTCCGCATCAATCAACTGTCTAACTCTCGGCTTTGACCTGTGCGCCGGAACTGCAATCGACGAGACTCGCGAAGCGGCCCAGATCGCCAAATACTATGGGGTCTCGCACCAGCTCGCATCCATTGGCCGCGATGATTTTGCTCGCGAGAGTCAGCAGTTTCTGAACTCGATGGACCAGCCGACCATCGATGGCATTAACACCTACTTCATCGCGCGCATGGTCCGCCAAGCTGGATATAAAGTTGCGCTCTCAGGAATCGGCGGAGATGAGCTTTTCGCCGGGTATGCCAGCTTCCGCGACATCCCCAGATTGATGAGCGCTCTCCGACTATTCCCGGCCTCGCACAGGTGGGGTGCGGTCTTGCGCCGCTGGAGCGCCCCGTTGATTAAGCGCATCACCTCGCCCAAATACGCGGGCACAATCGAGTATGGAAGGGATATCCAAGGCGCCTACCTGCTGCGGCGAGCATTATTCATGCCGTGGGAACTTCCTGAGGTAATGGATCCAGAACTGGCTGCCGCGGGTCTGGAGTCGCTCTCCGACTCCTATCTCGACCGCACCGAGATAAACAAGGTGCAGCATCTGCCGCTGCGCACCCAAGTCTCCGCCCTGGAAAGCATTCTCTATATGCGAAACCAGCTCCTGCGCGACGCCGATTGGGCAGGAATGGCACATTCGGTGGAGATTCGTACGCCGCTGGTCGACTTCACCCTGCTGAACCAACTCGCGCCTGTCCTGCGTTCTACATCCCCGCCTTCCAAGCTCGATATGGCGCGCACGCTCCCAAAACCCCTGCCGCAAAACATTCTTAATCGCACAAAGACCGGCTTCTTCGTCCCGGTACGTGAATGGATGGCAGACTCATTCGATGAAAAGCCTGAACGCGGCCTGAGGTCATGGGCAAAGTTTGTCCATCGCCATCAATGGGATCGGCACGACGCGCCGGTTCCCGCGTGACGTCTGCTGAAATGGCTCAGCCCACCAGCACCGGCTCAGGTTCCAGTCGGATACCGAACCGCTCTTCGACGGAGGTGAGAATCCGGTCGCGCAGCTCAAAAATGTCCGCGGCTTTCGCCCCGCCCCGATTCACCAGTGCCAGCGTGTGGCGGGTGGAGACCCCTGCAGGTCCTATCGAGTATCCCTTGTGAAATCCAGCGCGCTCCAGCAACCACGCGGCCGGGATCTTCACCTTCCCACCACTTGCCGGATATCTCGGAACCTCAGTTGCTTCCTTCTCTGCGATCCTTGCGAAATGCTCGGCTGAAATTACCGGATTCTTGAAAAAGCTGCCAGCGCTGCGGCAATCGGGATCGCCCGCAACGATGTACATTCCCTTACCGCGCCGGATTTCGCGCACCGCCTGGCTCACCGCGCACAGAGTAGGGGCGGCCAAACCCTTAAAGTGATGCTTTAGGTCTGCATAGGCGATCTTTGGCTCGCCGTCTTTGCGCAGTCGATAGCGAATCTGCGTCACGATGTACCTGCCTCGTTCAACTGTGTTGAAGATGCTCCGCCGGTATGAGAATCCGCACTCCGCATTTGAAAATTCCCGAAACTGCATGGTGCTCAAGTCGAGGGCGCGGACTCCGGAGATCGTCTCCGACACCTCCTGGCCATAGGCTCCAACGTTCTGGATCGGCGTGCCGCCAGTCGTGCCCGGAATCCCTGCGAGGCATTCGATTCCGGCACAGTCCCGCTCCACCGCGCGCGAAACAAAGCCGTCCCAGTCTTCTCCAGCAGCAACCGTAAAGGAGTCGCCCTGCTGCTCTATTCCCTTCAGGCCAATATGCAGCACTAGCCCCGGAAACCCCGCATCGGAAACCAACAGGTTGCTTCCACCGCCCAGCGGAAACAGCGGCAGGTCCCGCGAACGCGCAAATTCCACCGCGTCGAGAATGTCCTCTTCGGTCGCCGCCTCCGCAAACCAGCGCGCCGGCCCACCAATCTCGAAGGTGGTGTAGGAGGCTAACGGAACCTGTTCGAGGAATTGCATCGTTAACTAGCCGGTCACTATCTCCGAAAAGTCCGCAATGGACGAAAAGCTGCCCAGGACCGATGCGATCAGCGCCAGCCGATTCCGCCGCACCTCCGCGTCGTCCACCATCACCATCACCTTGTCGAAAAACAAATCAACATGCGGCCGAAGCGTCGCGATTTGCTCCAGTGCCGGGCGATACTCCCGCGCCGCGCGCAGCTTTTCAACCGCCGGAGCAAGCTTCGCAGCGTCTTCGTGCAACCCACGCTCCGCAGCCTCCGTTAACAGCGTCGAAGTTACCGAGCTCGCCGCATTCTCCGATTTCTCGCTCGCCTGGCGCACAATATTCTTCATCCGCTTGAACGCTGCCGCAATCGCCTCAAAGTCCTCCGATCCTCGAACAGCAGTCAGCGCCTCGGCACGGGCAATCGCATCACGAATATCATCGAAGCCCGCAGCCAGTACCGCATTCACCACGTCATAGGCAAATCCGCGCACGTCGCGGAGATAGAATTCCACGCGTTCGCGGAAGAAGGCGGAGATTTTCGGTCGCGATCCCGTCTCCCCTGCCGACAAGGCCTTGTCAAGATCAGCCAGGGTAAGCGGCAACTGCGACTCCGCAAGGATCTTCACAATCCCATTCGCAGCGCGTCTCAACCCGAACGGATCCTTCGATCCAGTCGGCTCCAACCCAATCCCGAACATCGCGGAAATCGTCTGGAAGCGATCCGCAACCCCCAGTATCTGTCCTTCGACGGTCGGGGGAATTGGGTCATCCATTCCCGCTGGTGAATATTGCCAATAGATTGCCTGCGCGACAAGCTCACCCAATCCCTGCGCGCGTGCGTAAAGGCCGCCCACAATCCCTTGCAACTCAGTGAACTCCTTTACCAGTTCAGCTGTGAGATCAGTTTTCGCGAGTCGCACCGCGTCCAGAAGCGCGGTCTTGTCTAGCTCTGCTTCTGCGGCAACAGCCGCGCCCGCAAGGTGCGCGGCAATCCGCAAATTCGCTTGCGTCTTGTCCCAGTAGCTCCCCAAATCCTTCTGGAACGTCACCGACTTCAGCATCTCCGCGCGGTCCGTCAGCGGAATCCGCTGGTCGAAATCCCAGAAGAAGCGTCCATCATTGAATCGCGCCCGCAGCACGCGCTCATTGCCATGCCGAATCACCTCGTCCGCCCGCTCCTCAGGCTTCGTGTTCAGCACCGTCAGAAAATACGGAGCCAGTTTGCCCAGCGCATCCTCCACAGCAAAGTACTTCTGGTGGTCGCGCATCACGGTCACCAGAACCTCTTCCGGCAGCTTCAGATACTCGGCATCGAAGCCGCCCAGCAGCACCGTCGGCCACTCCGTCAGGTGCGTCACCGTATCCACCAGCGACTCGTCCTCGCGCCACCTCGCGCCTGGAACCGCCCTTGTCGCGGCATCCAGCCTTTTGCGTATGCGGTGTCGCCGCAACTCCACGTCAGCCGTGACGTACGCTGCCTCCAGCACTCCCAGGTAATCCCCGGCATGCTCTACGGTGAGTGCGCCGTCTCCATGCAAAATTCGGTGGCCGTATGTCAGGTTTGCCGCATGCACCCCGGCAAACTCCACCGGAACAATCGCATGGTCCAGCAGCGCCAGCAGCCACTTCACCGGGCGCACAAACCGCTCCGGCTTTCCCGCACGCCAGTACATGTTCTTCGGCCAATAGATCGCCGCCAGTTCCTTCGGCAATTGCTCCGTCAGAATCTCCGCCGCCGCGCGCCCTTTGCGATGCGCGGTCGCCGACACATACTCGCCCTTCGCCGTCGCGATCTTCGTCAGCGCTGTAACCTCGACACCCGCTTTCTTCGCAAACGCATGCGCCGCTGGCGTCGCTTCGCCGTTCTTGAAAGCAACACTCCAGGATGGTCCTGTAAGTTGCTCTTCCACATCGACTTGCTCCGCAATAACACTCTTAGCCAGGACCGCCAGCCGACGCGGAGTGGAATAGCTAAGCAGCTCGTGATTCGGATCCAGCAGCCGCTCACGCTGTAACAGCTCTTTCACGCGGCGCGCCAATTCTGCCTGCGCCGGAGCAATCATGCGCGCCGGAATTTCCTCAAGTCCTACTTCAAGTAAAAAATCTGACATAGTGATTTTGTTCTAACTAGCTATCTTTTCGATTCCTGCTTCGCCGCAGTTTGTTGCGCTGAGTATGCTTTCGCTACGCCCACCGCCAGCGTCCGAATCCTTGCAATCACGCCCACCCGCTCCGTCACGGAAATCGCCCCCCGCGCATCCAGCAAATTGAAAAGGTGCGAGCACTTCAGGCACAGGTCGTAGGCCCCAAGCACCGGAAACCGCCGCTGCTGCGAGCGAATATCTTCCGTCTCCGGAGTCGCATCTCCGTCATGCACCAGTCTGTCGTGGATCTTCTCGTGACGGGCAGCGCTCTTCTCCGCCTTCGGGCTGAAGTCTTCCTGGTAAGCATCCAGCAGATCCTGGCACTCGGCTTCATACAGACGCAGATGCTCCCACAGCTTCTCCACTTCGGCGGCCTCGAAGTTGTAGACCGAAAACTGTAGTTCCTCTTCCAGACGAATCTCGCCGTAGGTCACGGAGCGCCCGGTCTTCGGGTCGCGCGCCCACACAATGTCGTAGATCGAATCCACATCCTGCAGGAAAGCCGCGATGCGTTCCAGCCCGTAGGTAATCTCTCCGCTGATCGGGTCCAGATCAATCCCGCCACATTGCTGGAAATAGGTGAACTGGGTAATCTCCAGACCGTCCAGCATCACCTGCCAGCCGATTCCCCACGCGCCCAGCGTCGGTGACT
>DASZAG010000023.1:0-3872 GCA_035945555.1 Acidobacteriaceae bacterium | reverse complement strand
GCCGCACTATGCATTGGACAATTCGCGGGCCCGCGAGGCCTGGGCCGCCGTCTGGACGCGTATTAGATCTGAGAAAGCGCCGTTCTTCGTCTACGCATTACTGCGAGTGATCCTGCCGTTTGTCGCAGCCATCGCAATCGTCATATCGCTGGTCATCCTTGGCCTGATTCTTGCCGCCGCTGTTGCGCTCCTCGCTCTGGTGATTCACTCGGCGCTGGCGGGCATCACAGGTGGGCCCCTGCTTGCTGGGCGTTTGCTCCTGGTACTCTTCATCGCAGCTGCGTTCTTCGCCGTTATGCTGCTCCTCGTGGGTGTGTTTGGACCGTTGAGCACGGCCGTACGTCAGTACGCGCTCATCTTCTACGGAGCCCGCTACCAGCGCCTCGGCGAAATTCTCTACCCGCCGCCCCCAACTCCCGAACTGAACGCTGAAGGTACCGTCTGATCGCGGTTCATTGACATAAAACGCCAAAGGCCCCGGAGCATTGCTCCGAGGCCCTTTGCGTATGGGTTGAAATTGAAACTAGGCGTGCGCTGGTGCTGGAGTGGTAGCTGGCTTCGCAGCTTCCACAGGTGCGGACGAGTTCGCGCTCTTGCCGTTGTTGGCTGGCTTCTGGATGTCGATGCCGCCCTTGAAGTAGGCGCCATCTTCAATGGAGATGCGCTGCGCATTGACGTCGCCGGTGAGCGAGCCTTCGCTGCGGATGTCCACCCGATCGCTTGCCGTCATGTTGCCGCGCACCTTGCCGAGCACCACAATTTCGCGCGCGGTAATGTTGGCCGAGACTTGTCCGTTGCGGCCGACGGTGACGCGGTTGCCGGGCAGGTTAATGGCTCCTTCAACCTTGCCGTCAATGTAGAGCGACTCGGAGCCGGTGACTTCGCCTTTGACTACCAGGCTTTTGCCAATGGTGGCCTGTTCGCTGGATGAGGTGACCTGCGCGCTGGGCGTAGTAGCGCGAGGAGCGGCTTCAAAGCTTTGGGTTTGTGGCGCGGCCGGGCGCGGCGGCTCAGGCGTTGGGGTTGGGGGCGTGTTTCCTGGCTGATTTGGTTTCCACATGGCTGTTAACTGGTTCCTCTCTTCTTTGGCGTCCGGAGCGGTGGTTGGGCGCGCCGGGTACTTTTCCGCCACGTCGCCGCTCCAGTCCGCCGGAGCGAAATAACGTCAATCCTCTTTGCTCAGCAAATCCGCGCAATCGGCGCTGTGATTCGATCTTATACATCATCGGCGCAAAAATGTACCCCCTGAAAATAAAGTTTTCCGGTGTCTAAGTAGATTCAGACGCTTAGCGAGGTGCCCCGCACCCCCAAACCACCCCTCCGGCTATCCTGTTAGGCATGACCGACCGGGAACTCCTTCGCCACATCGAGCGCACGCCCGGCCAAAAGGCCGGATTCAAACAGCTTGTGCGCGAGTTCTCCCTCGGCGGGGGACGCGAACGCCGGCTGCTGCAGGAGCATCTCGCCCGGCTCACAGCTTCCGGCCACCTGGTCCAATCCGATCGCGACCAGTGGGCCATCGCGAAAACCGCGACCACCCGCGACAATCTGATAGCCGGACGGCTCGACCTTCACCGCGACGGCTTCGGCTTTGTGCGGCCCAACGCGGGTCAGAAAATTCCCAGCCGGCGCGGCCCTGACGAAGACATATTCATTCCGCCGAACGAGATCGCCGGCGCCATGCAGGGCGATCAGGTGCTGGTGGAACTGGCTCCCCCGCGTGCCGACGGCCGTCGCCTCGGGCGCGTAGTGCGAGTGCTTACGCGACGAAACCCCACTATCGTCGGCCTCTTCCACTACGCGCGCAGCGAGCGGGCGCAGGGCAACTATGTAATGCCGTTCGACGAACGCATGTCCCAGCCCGTGCTGATTCCGTGGGGCCACGAAATACCAAACGACACCGAGAAGGCCTCGCCCCACCGCGTATTGGGGCAGGAAGCTTCTGCCGCCCGGAACTATAACCCACGCGACCTGGAAGGCCTCGTCGTCGATGTGGAGATCACGCAATGGCCTACTCCAGAGCGCCCTGCGCGCGGACACATCATTGAAGTGCTCGGGCATGAAGATGACTTCGGCATCGACGTCGAGATGGTCATCCGCAAGCACCACCTGCCGCGCATCTTTCCCGATAACGTGCTCGCCGAAGCCCGCTCCGTAGCTCATATAGACCGGAAGATGGTCGCGTCGCGTCGCGACTTCCGCCATCTGCCCATCGTGACTATCGACGGCGAAACCGCCCGCGACTTCGACGACGCAGTCCTCGTCGAGCATGATGCCGCGACCGGCCACTGGCGCCTACAGGTCCACATTGCCGATGTGGCGCACTACGTCACTCCCGGCACCGCGCTGGATCTCGAGGCGCGTCTACGCGGCAACTCAGTCTACTTCCCCGACCGCGCCATCCCCATGCTGCCGCAGGAACTCTCTACCGACGTGTGCAGCCTTCGCCCCGATGAAGATCGCCTGGTGCTCTCCTGCCTCATGGAAATTGATACGGGCGGCAACGTCACCGGCTACGAAATCACCGAAGGCGTCATCCGCTCCGCCCGCCGTATGACCTATACACAGGTCCACGCCGTCCTCGATGGCGCCGACGCCGTTCGTAAGCAGTTCGCCGAACTGGTCCCAGCGTTCGAGCGGATGAAGGAGCTGGCCATCATCCTGAACCACAAGCGCGACCGCCGCGGCTCCATTGACTTTGACTTGCCCGAGCCGATCATCGAGTTCGACGAGTTCGGAGCCATGAAGTCCGTCACTCGCTCTGAGCGCAACTGGGCTCACCGGCTCATTGAGGAATTCATGCTCGCGGCGAATGAATCCGTCGCCTCGTGGATCGAGAACCTCGGCATCCCGTCGCTCTATCGCATCCACGAGAAGCCCGACGCCCGACGCGTGGTCGAGTTTGAAGAGACGGCTGCGGCATTCGGCTACTCGCTGGGCATCGGCAACCTGCCCGTCAAGACCTTCCAGACTCGCGGCGAACGTCGCGAGCAGCGCGGGCGCGGCGGCCCAACCCGCCGCCATGAAGTGCCTGAAGATATTCCCGTTACTCCGCGGATGTATCAAAAGCTCACGGCGAAAATCGCCGGCAAACCTGAGGAGCGCATCCTCTCCTACCTGATGCTTCGCTCGCTGCGCCAGGCCCGCTACAGTGAGAAAAACGAAGGCCACTTCGCGCTGGCCGCCCCGTGCTATACGCATTTCACTTCACCAATTCGGCGTTACTCCGACCTCATCATTCACCGCATCGCGAAGACGCTGCTGCACTCCGGCGTGAGCGGACGCGGAGAGCTGCTCGCAGGCGAACCACACGCCTCACACGCGCACGGTCATTCGCGAAGCACCCACCCGCATACCGAAGTGATCGCCGAAGCCGATCTGGAGCTGGTCGCAAAAGAATCCAGCGAAAACGAGCGGCGCGCCGCCGAAGCCGAGCGTGAACTCGTCGAGTGGAAGAAGCTCAAGTTCATGCGCGGCCGCGTTGGCGAAGACTTCAGCGCCATGATCCTGAGCGCGACCAAATATGGGCTCTTTGTCGAGCTGGACGATCTCTTCGTCGAGGGCCTGGTTCCCATTCAAACCCTCGGCGCCCTCGACCACGACTACTACACCTATCGCGAAAACACTCGCCAGATCATCGGCGAGCGCTGGGGGCGAAAATTCACCGTCGGTCAGCGCATCCGCGTCGTTCTCGATCGCGTCGACGCAGTACAAAAGCGGCTGCAGTTCTCGATTCTCGAGGAAGAAGGTGAAGCAACTCGACCCGCTATACGCGCCAAATCTGCCAAAGCCGGCAAGAAGGTGAAGAAGCAGGCGAAAAAGAGCATGCAGCAGCAGGCCCGCAAGCCGCATCCCTTCCCGAAGAAATTGAA
>DASZAG010000022.1:0-5349 GCA_035945555.1 Acidobacteriaceae bacterium | reverse complement strand
CTACGTTTATTGAGGACGTGCGCCGCGCGCTTTACTGCTCCAAGATTGTGAGCTATGCGCAGGGCTACATGCTGCTGCGCGCCGCGGCCAAGGAAAATGGCTGGAACCTGAACATGGGCGGCATTGCGCTGATGTGGCGCGGGGGATGCATTATCCGAAGCCAGTTTCTGGGGAAGATTCGGGATGCGTATGCGCGGATGCCGGAACTGAGCAATCTACTGCTGGATGAGTTCTTCGCCGATGTGCTGAATGGTTACCAGGCGTCGTGGCGCAAGGCAGTGATTCGTGCCATTGAAGCTGGGGTTCCTACCCCGGCGTTTTCAACCGCTCTGGCGTTTTATGACGGCTATCGGACTGAGCGACTGCCGGCGAATCTGTTGCAGGCGCAGCGGGACTTCTTTGGCGCGCACACTTATGAGCGCGTGGACCGGCCTCGGGGAGAGTTCTTTCACACGAACTGGACGGGGCGCGGAGGACGGGTTTCGTCGACGACTTATAACGCGTAATCGATTGGCATTCCACCCCGAATTATTTTGAGGCAGCGACTGTTGGCGTGAACTGATTCTGGTTGGGCTGCTGGGTTGTTTGCGGCGCGGGCTGCGTAGTTCCCTGCTGCTGCGTGGCAGGTTGCTGCGGAGCAGATTGCTGTTGCGGAGACGCAGGCTGCTGCTGGGCAGTGGTGGGTTGCTGAGAGCCCGCTCCCTCATCCTTCGGGAACTGGACTGGGCCCATTTGCGGCGTATTGGGGTCTTTATCGGCGGGCAGCTGTTCTCCGGGGTTGCGGAGCGTAGGTGCGTTGGTGGGTGCGGTTTCCTTGGAGACATCCTGGGGGCTCTGGTCGCCGAGCTTTACGACGCGCGCATTGTCTGGCAGTTGCGTGGCCCAGTAGTCTCCCATTTCATTTTTGGCGTGGACCTCGATGGGTTCGCCGACGCGCGCGATTTCAAGTCGGATGACTCGACCGCCATTGAAGCGCACGAACTGCGTGGGCTCGGGCGGCATGCCGTAGAGCCAGATTTCGACGGGCTCGTTGTTTTCGACTTCGCGCATTTTGCTGCGCGGATCTCCAAGGGCGCTGAGCACCATTTGGCGATTCATGCCGACGAGGACCTGGTGTGCGAGGATGGCCTTGCGCAGGAATGGGGGGAGGGTGTCTGTATAAGCCTGGAGCGGCGTTTTGACGTTGAAGTCGACGATGGGCTTGATGAGCGCTTCCACCTGAAAACCGGTGAGGTCGGGGACTCCATGCGAAAAGACGAGGGTGATGCGGGAGCCCATGGCCTCATTGGGTTTGTCGGTCGCCAGGGGCGCGGAGTTGTAAGGATCCATGCCGATGGAGATATGGCGCAACCAGCGATGCTTGTGGACGGGGCCTCCGTCAAAGTCAAGGATGATGCGGTCCTTCTCGATGGTGACATCGGAGATGACGACGCGCTGGCCGGCTTTGGCAGCCAAGCCTTTCTTATCGATGAGGTTGGCGTAGTCGGAGCCGTTGGGCTTCATTTGACCGTTGGCGCGCAGCGTGAGCGTGGCGATGGGCAGTGGGCGCATGGTGAATCCCTGCTCGGACTGAAGGTAGCGGAGAAGCTGCTGGCGGTCGTGCTGGGTGAGCGGAGCAGTGGGCAGCTTGATGTCAGTCGGAGTGATCTGGAGATACTTTGCGTCGACGTTTTCCGGCGTGACAGTGAAGACCTGCGCGGCGGCGGGGAGTGCGCAGAGCGCAACGGTAAGAAGAATGGAGAAGCCTTTCATGGACGGCCTCCGCTTGCTGCATATTAGGATGTTCCCTCTAAGGGTGGGTTGGCAAGGGGATTTGCATCCGGCGGTAAGTGCCTGTGTGGGACTGGCAGTTCAGGCACACGCGCCTTCGGCACCATTCCGGGAACGAGCTGATCGGCCACTCCGTTGGTCGGGGACTGGCTTCTCCTGTGGAAGCTGGCGCTCGTTCCGCTAAGCGCAATAAACTACATCAGTTCCTCGATGAATCCTTGTGCCACTTCGGGTGAAATGCGGTTGCTCTGATGGACAAGCGGGCCGGAGTTCAGGACAGGCTCGGATCCGTGGAGCGTTGGCACGTCGTTACGTTCGAAGAATTTACCGATGGGGATCTCATCGCCCCAGAGCAGGGATTTCTCCATGGCCATCTGCCAGTCGGTGGCGTCATATTCAGGATTGTCTTCGAGCTTTTTGACCCGCGGGCGGAACCACTGGAAGGTATTGTCCTTGTTGTAGGTAACACAGGGGCTGAAGACGTCGAGGAAGGAGAACCCTTTGTGCTCGATGGCCTGCTTGAGGAGCTCGGTGAGGTGCTTCTGGTCGGCGCTGAAGCCGCGGGCGACGAAGGTTGCTCCGGCAGCGAGCGCTAGCGAAATGGGGTTGATGGGAGCCTCGATGCTGCCGAAGGGCATGCTCTTGGTCTTCATGCCGAGGCGGCTGGTGGGCGAGGTTTGGCCGGTGGTGAGGCCGTAGATCTGGTTGTCCATGACGATGTAGGTGAGGTCGACGTTGCGGCGCATGGTGTGCATGAAGTGATTGCCGCCGATGCCGAAGCCGTCTCCGTCGCCGCCGGTGACGAGGACGGTCATGGCGTGGTTTGCCATCTTCATGCCGGTGGCCACGGCGAGCGAGCGGCCATGGAGCGTGTGCATGCCATAGGTCTCAATGAAGCCGGGAAAATTGGAAGAGCAGCCGATGCCGCTGATGGTGGCGACTTCGTGGTTGGGAATCTGCAACTCGACGAGCGCCTTTTGTACGGCAGCGAGGACGCCGTAGTCGCCGCAGCCGGGACACCAGTCGGGATCGACCCTGCCCTTGAAGTCCGCCATTGCAATTGATTTTGGAGCAATTACCTCGGTCGCCATTGATGCTTCTCCTTAAACCATTACTTCATGGGTTGGGACGGACAGATTGGTCTTGCCCGCGAGCTGTTCCTTCACCGCGTCCACAATGTGGTGAGGCATGAACGGCTCGCCGTCGTATTTGCGGATGTTCCCGTTGGGCACGAAGCTGGTTTCGCTGCGCAGGTAGCGGGCGAACTGGCCACTGTAATTATTCTCGACAATGATGGTGTGCTTCGCGTTCTTCAGCAGGTCGAGAATGGCGTCGCCATGCAGCGGAACGAGCCAGCGAATGGGCAGGTAATTTGCTGTGACGCCCTCATCGCGGAGCAACTCGCAGGCTTCATCGATGACGCCGTAGGTGGATCCCCAGCCTATGAGAGTGACATCAGCGTTGGCGGGGCCATGGAGCTTTGGCGGCGGGACCGAATCGGCGATGCCGTCCATTTTGCGCATGCGCTTTTCCATCATGGCGCGGCGCTTGGTAGTGTTGGTGAACATGTCGCTGATGAGGACACCGTCTTCGTCGTGCTCGTCGCTGGAGACGACGTGAGTGAAGCCGGGGACACCTGGGATGGCGCGGGGTGAGACACCGCTCTCGGTGATTTTGTAGCGCTTGTAAGGCTCGTGCTCGTTTCCGTTCGAGGTGATGAGCTCGCCGCGGTCGATTTTCGGATTGAAGTCGAGTTCCTTGGGATCGACGCTGAGGCGACCTTCGGAAAGCAGCAGGTCGCAGAGGACGATGCCCGGGCATTGGAAGCGATCAGCGATGTTGAAAATTTCCGGAATGAGCTTGAAGCAGTCGGCAATGTCGAGCGGAGCGGCGATGACGCGCGGGTAGTCTCCAAATGCCGCGCCGAGCATCTGCCAGAGGTCGCCCTGCTCGGTCTTGGTGGGGACGCCGGTGGACGGGCCCGCACGCTGGCAGTCAATGACGACGATGGGGATTTCCGCCTGCGCTGCGAGGCCGAGGCCTTCGCTCATGAGGGCGAATCCGCCGCCTGAGGTGGCGCACATGGCGCGGACGCCCGCGTGCGCAGCTCCGATAGCCATGTTGATGACGCCGATTTCATCCTCGACCTGGCGCACCATAATGTCAGCTTTGCGGGCGTGCTCGGCGAACCAGTGAAGGACGCCGGTGGATGGCGACATGGGATACGCAGAGTAGAACTTAACGCCGGCGGCAGCTCCGCCCATGGCCATGGCCGCATTGCCGCTGAGGACGGCGTATTTCGTGTCCGTCATGGGCAGCGGCCAATCGAAGGGCTTGAAGTGCTGGGCGGCGTAGTCGTATCCGGCGCGGGCGAGGTTGACGTTTTCGTCGATGATCGCCTGGGCCTTCTTGCGGAACTGCTCAGTAAGGACCTCATCCAACGCGGGAAAGCCGATGCCCATCATGCTGAGGGCGGCTCCGATGGCCAGCGTGTTCTGCGCGATCTTGTTCTTGCTGATGTCAGCAAGCTGGGAAACGGGGATGGGGCAAAGCTGGACGCCCTTGGCGGCTTCGCCGGGCTTGATGGACTCGGAGTTATAGAGCACGGCATCACCCGCGCCGAGCAGGTGCAGGTGGCGATCCATGGTGTCCTGATTGAGCGGAATGAGCAGGTTGAGGTGGTCGCCCATGTTGGAGATGTTGTCCGGCCCGGTGCGGATGGTGAGGAACGTATGACCGCCGCGAATGATGGACTGGTATGCGTTGTAGGCGTTCAGGTGAAGGCCGCGGCGGCTGAAAACCTTGGCAAAAATATCGCCGGGCGTGGCGACACCCTGACCTGCCGCTCCTCCGATTCCTACAGCAAAAGACTGCCTCATGGACATCTCCCGTGGCCGGCGGGCAAGATTTCAGCGCATGAACGCCGGTGAACTTTCGAGCAGGAGGATTCTAGTCGCGGCTCTGGAGAGCGTGCAAGGACATTGCCGTGGACGAGAGGGTTCGGTATTCAGATTTTGGTTGTGAGCGTGAAGCGGGCCGCTCCTGCTTTTACGATCTGGACCTGGCCGTGGCCGGGGTTCGTTCGCTTGCTTAAGGTAACCAGACCAGCCTGGTTGAGAACACCAATGTCACGCTGCACCGCCGTGCGGTTTCGAGCTACGCTGGCGGCCAGTTCGGAAACGGACTGCGGCTTGCGCCGGGCGGCGCGAAGGAGGTGCAGCCGACGCGGAGTGAGGCAGGCGAGCATTTCTTCCGGCCGTTCGAAGGTAATACGTTTCTCCGGCTCAATGCGAACACCCTTGTCCAACAACCGAGCCCGGGCCAGTTTGCGCCGCTGCATCTCCTCAAAGGTCTCGATTCCGACAGTAGCCTTCATTTCCCCTCCTTTAGCTTGGCGATCTCATCCAAAAATCGCACCAAAGTTTGTTCGTAGCTTGTGAACTCCACTTCTTGCACTGTTCCCATCCAATGGCGCTCGTGAATGCCGTGGGCGTTGTCATATCCCAATACTCGACCGTTGTCGACGGAACACATTCCCAAATGGATAAAAGCCAGGTTGTACTTCACAAGCCTGCCGCG
>DASZAG010000021.1:0-13840 GCA_035945555.1 Acidobacteriaceae bacterium | reverse complement strand
GCCCATCCTCAGCCAGAAGCTTGAGCCGTGGAACGCGGCCGCCCACCCCACTCCCGCCTGCGGAGCCGCCGTCTGGCAGCGTGACCCGCTTCAGGTTTCGTTCGCGCCGACCGGAGGCACTGCGGTCAGCTTCAATCTCGCGGGATCATCCGCCGTGCTCGTCGAAGACGGCGACCCTCCCGCACCACCGACAGCTCCATCATCCAGCGAATGACGAGAAGAAGGAAAAATCTCCTGACCCATGCAGTTGAGTTTTCTCAGATTGATAAAATGGAATTAGAGAGGTAAATAAACGGGGACCGCTGCGTGCGGTCCTTTTTCATTTCTTGCAAACTTTATCCAACGGACGCGGGAACTCGAAAATGCAATGAATTCAGACACATAGGTGTAAGCTCTTCTAGATCAAACGCTTTGGAAATGAAATCGTTAATTCCTTGCAGAATCACACAGATGGCTTTTAGCCTCCTGAAATCAAACACTTGCTGCAGATGTCATTATCGAAGTCATTTAGAATCTTACACCTGCAAAATTCAGCCATAAAAACTTTGAAGGTTTTTCTCCGATCAGCAAGGACGACAGCGCGCTTTCATAAACATCTGGCCACGCACCTGGCCGGACGATCCAGATTAGAAAACTTCTTCCGAATCAGGCAGATGCCTATGAACCTCCTGAAATCAAACACTTGCTGGAATTGCCATTTATGAAGCCCTTTAGGTCTTACACCTGCAAAAATCAGCCGTAAAACTGAATGCTTTCCCGACCAGCGGGGGGCCGACATGGTCGTAGACCCGGAGACCCGGCGCACGATGTTCGTGCGCGTCCGCCTGGACGGCAAGTCCCTTAGACTTGATCCATGGAACCTATCGACGACCTGCTCAAGATGGCGGAAGAAGCCCACGGACACCTTTGCGCCGGACAGATCCTCGGCGTGCGCATGGCCATGCTCGGATGCCGTCGATTGGGCATCGACGAGCCGCGCGGTAAGGACCGCAAGCGCCTCGTCACCTTCATCGAGATTGACCGCTGCGCTACGGATGCCATCGGCGTCGTCACCGGATGCCGCCTCGGCAAACGCGCCCTCAAGTTTCGCGACTGGGGCAAAATGGCCGCCACCTTCATCGATCTCGCCGATGGCCGCGCAGTGCGCGTCGTCGCCAGGGAGTCATCGAAGTCCCGGGCAAAGGAGCTGTATCCCGAGATCGAGAACAAGAACCAGCAACAGATGCGCGCCTACCGCGAAATGCCCGATGAGGAGCTCTTCAGTGAGGAGTGGGTCGAGGTCCCGCTCGACGCAAGGGAGTTTCCCGGCTACAAGGGTGAGCGCGTCGCCTGTGATATATGTGGCGAAGGCATCAACTACGACCGCTTCATAAGACGCGACGGCAAGACACTTTGCCTCGCATGCGCGAATCCCGAGGAGCGTTACTACCGCGCCCTGTCCTAGCTCTCCTGTTTTTCTTATCGCCCCTGTTGCAGCCTTGATGCCAGCCGGTCCGGCAGGCCCGCAGCGACGATCTTGTGCTGAGCCTGCTTTATGTCGTAAGGAACACGGTGGAACATCACGCGCCGCGCACCGTTCTCGGCTGTCTCGTAGATCGCGAAGGCGGCGCGCCAATCGCCATCGCGCGGCTGCCCTACTGATCCTGGGTTGATGAGATACCGTGCGTTCTCTCTGATAGGCAGTTCGTAATCGTCGGCGCCGTGTGCGCTGTATTCAGGAGCGAGCCGGAACCAATCATCTCCGTTGGTTGCAAAGCCACCCTGCATATGTGTGTGGCCAAAGAAGTTGATGCGGTTCTCCGCTTTCGTCAGAGGAAGCCACGCGTCGCGGACCGTAAAGACATATTGGTCCTCGTCCAG
Source organism: Acidobacteriaceae bacterium (assembly GCA_035945555.1). GTDB lineage: Bacteria > Acidobacteriota > Terriglobia > Terriglobales > Acidobacteriaceae > Silvibacterium. The sequence goes on along the minus strand of DASZAG010000021.1, from coordinate 11,980 downwards.
GGGCGAGCCGTGCATGCAGCCAATGTCCGGGCCGTCTGGCGTGATGGGTCCCGCCGGCATCTGGCGCAACCAGCTCGCGTGATCTTCGGTGAGGATATCTCGAGTCCAGCGTGCCGCCCGTCCGGCGATGGCATTGAAGGTTTCGATTCCCGCTTCTCCGCCGCACACCTTGTCATGGTTGCCGCGGACGAAGACCGAACCGACGGACCTCGCCAGCTCGATCACCTCATTGGGGCTCGCGCCATATCCGACAACGTCACCCAGGTTCCAGACGGCGTCGTACGGCGCAGCTGCATCCAGCACTGCGGTCAACGCTTCCAGGTTCGAATGGATATCGGAAAGGATGAGAACGCGCATCAGCGGATATGACGAAAAGAGGCCCTTTCTCCGGATTCTATATGCCAGGCTGGCATCAGATGGACTGGATTGAACCTCTAAATAAATCTTATGCCGCTATCCGGAGGCTCAGTTAACCATCCTTTTTGCCGATATATGAGATGTGCTTCTCCTGAGAAACGATCTCGGACGAGGTCCGTCTCAAGGCTCTGGAAAGCGCAAGCAACAGGTAAATCGGGGTTTTCATCGAACTCCTAAAGGGCGGTTGGTTTACGCGGATGAGTAGAACCGAGAGAAGTCGCAGCACCATTGACCGCGAACCAGCGCACCTGGAGCAGGTTGCTGAGGTGCTGCGCGAAAACCAGAAACTTATTACTCTCGGTCGCCTCGCCGCCAGCATCGCGCATGAGATCAATAATCCGCTGGAGTCGATTACCAATCTGCTCTATCTGATGGAACAGGACGATTCCGGCAAGCAATCAGAGTACCTGAAGCTGGCACAGCGTGAACTGAGTCGTGTCGTGCAGATCAGCAAACAAACCCTCACGTTTTCGCGCGAGACTCCTGCGCCGGTCCGCGTGCAATTGGCGGAGTTGATCGAAGAAGTTCTGGGTCTGCATTCCCGCAGGATTGGCGACAAGGCGTTGCGGGTGGTGCGCCAGTACGAGAACTATGAGCCAGTCACCGTCTTTCCCGGCGAGATGCGGCAGGTGATCTCGAATCTGATCTCGAATGCGATTGAAGCAACTTCCAATCGGGGACGCATCGTCATCCGTATTCGGCCGTCGCATCGTTGGTCAGGCCACGAAGAGCGCGGTCTTCGCCTCTCGATCGGGGATAACGGATCAGGAATCCCGCACGACGTGCGAGTCCGGCTGGGAGAGCCCTTCTTTACCACGAAAGGTCAGAGCGGAACGGGACTTGGTCTCTGGGTCACCCGATCAATCCTCACCCGCTACGGAGGAATCCTTCAGCTTCGGTCTTCGATTGGCCCTGAGCGGCACGGAACAGTTTTCAGCGTCTTTCTGCCTTTCCAATTGCGGCAGTTGCAGTTGTTCACTGGCGGCGAAACCGACGATGTTCGTGCGCCAGGCGCTCACGGTTCCAAGTGGCGGGGTCTCCAACTTATCCCGCAGGAGAATGGAAGCGCGAAACCATCATCGGATGGGAACCACCACCAGGGTGCCCCAGAAACGATGCCCCATAAGACACGCCTGCGCGTTCGCGGCTGAAATTACTCCTCGTCCTCGTCGTGCAGCGGCTTCTTCGCATTTGCCAGGACCCGTTCTGCGATCGGCTGCGGAACGATATCGTAATGATCCATTTCCATATGGAAGCTGCCGCGTCCCTGCGTCATGGCGGTGAGGCTCTGCCCATAGCTGAGCATTTCCGCCATTGGCACTTCAGCGCGTACCACAGTCGACGAGCCGCTGGAATCCATACCCTGCACACGCCCGCGCCTCTGGTTCAGGTCACCCATTAGCGAACCGGCGCACTCCTCCGGAGCTTCGATCTCCACGCGCATGATTGGCTCAAGCAGAGAGGGCTTGGCCATTTCCATGCACTTGCGAAAGGCGATGCGTCCGGCCATTTTAAAGGAGAGTTCGTTGGAGTCCACGTCGTGATAGCTGCCGTCGTAGAGCGTGACGCGGAAATCGACAACTGGATATCCGGCAAGATAGCCCCGCGCGGCGGATTCCTGAATACCTTTTTCGACGGCGGGGATGAAGTTGCGCGGGATAGCTCCGCCGAAGATGTCATTGACGAACTCGAAGCCCGCACCTCGTTCCAGCGGCTCGATACGGATTTTGCAATCTCCATATTGGCCGTGACCACCGGTTTGCTTCTTATGGCGCCCCTGCGCGTCAGCGCGCCCCCGGATGGTCTCACGATAAGGGACTTTGGGCGCTTTAAGCGTGACCTCGGTGTGATAGCGGCGGCGCAGGCGCGATACGATCGCTTCGATGTGCGGCTGGCCCGCACCGGCAATCAAGAACTCATTGGTCTGCGGGTCGCGGAAGAAGCGCACGAGCAGATCCTCTTCCATGAGCTTGTGGACGGCCGGAGCGAGCTTGTCTTCGTCGGCGCGAGTCTTTGGCTCGATGGCATAGGTCATAGCCGGTTCCGGCAGTGCGACGGGCTCGAAGAAGATTTCCTGACCCTTGTCTCCCAGCGTGTCGCCGGTGAGCGTGTCCCTGAGCTTGGCAACGGCGCCTATGTCGCCGGCGTGCAACTCCGCAACTGGCGCCGGGGAATGTCCTTGCATGACGGAGAGGTGCGAGAACTTCTCCTGGTTACGGCGCGAGTAATTGGTGAAGGTGGCGTCGTTTTTTACTACGCCCGAGAAGACTTTGAAGAAGGTAATACGGCCGGCAAACGGGTCCGTCATAGTCTTGAAGGCATAGATCGCGACTGGCTCCGCATCGTCTACCTTGCGCATGACGATTTCCTGCACCGAATCTCCCGAGGACGCGCTTCCGTTTGCGACGGCCTGTAGCACAGCCCGAGCTGCGACCGGTTCGCGCTCAATGGGGGCGGGAGCGTACACCTTGAGGAAATCGAGAAGGTGATCAGTGGCAACGTTGGTCAGGCCACTGGCGAAAAGGACTGGGAATATGCGGTCCTCGCGGATCGCTTCATGCAACGCGGTGATCAGGTGCTGTTCCGGAATCGTGCCCTCGGCAAAGAATTCCTCCATCAGCTCGTCCTTGCCTTCTGCGACAAGTTCCACGAGAGCCTCGTGTGCGGCTTTCGCGGCCTCCTGCATGTTGGGCGCGATATCGCCAATTTTGCCGATGCCGTTGCCTCCAGGCGTGTATGAAAATGCCTGCATGGTGACGAGATCAACCACCCCTTTAAATCCGCTGCCGTCGTTAATCGGTAATTGCACAGGAATGACGCTACGGCCATAGCGTTGACGTAAAGATTCCAGGGTCGAGCTAACGGCGCCGGCGGCGCGGGCGTGGTCCATCTGATTCAGCACCACGACCCGGGGAAGGTTGAATTCCTCAGCATATTTCCAAACGTTGCCAGTGACGGTTTCGGGGCCATTTGGTGTATTGATGACGATGAGAGCGGCTTCCACCGGCAGCATCGCGGCCCGGGATTCGTGCACGAACATGTGGAAGCCCGGTGTATCGAGGAGATTGATTTTGACGCCGTTCCATTCGGCGAAGGCCACGGCGTTCTGCATGGTAATTCGGCGCGATACTTCCTCTTCGTCGTAGGCGGTCACGGCGCTGCCATCCTCAACTCGCCCGAGTTTTTCCGTCATTTTCGCGGATTGAAGCAGGGCGGCGATCAGCGTGGTTTTGCCGCTGTGGGAATGGCCGGTGACGGCTACATTGCGAATGTCCTTACCCTGATATGCGGCGACGGATTTCGTGGAATTCACAGAGCGCTCCTGAACAAAAGGCTGATATTGCCGGCGACATGGCCGGCCGGTGAGCAATATTGGCGTGCTGAAGTGATAGACGCTGAAAACAGACAGGGAGAAAGCGCAAAGATTGTGGATTGCGCGGGAGGCGCGCTCAAACCGAGTCTGGCGTCCTCATCTTCCATAAAGAAATGCCCCCATATGACGCGACGATTTCGCAGCGGCTGAATCGTTGGGCCCTCAGGAGCTATGGATGCTAGCACGGTCCCGGCGACGAGGGCAATTGGCCCAGGTGAATATCGATTCGAGGATTCGGCAGGGCGCAGAGGCAGCCGAAGGTTCGCCGTGCGGGCACGAAGGTGAGATGATAGAGCCAGCGGCGGGTCAGTTCTCCCGCCCGTTCTGAATGATGCGTCGACGCACCCGGATTACCATTTCGATCGTGGTAGTTGTATTGCTTCTACTGGTCGGGGCAATCTATCTCCGCAAAATATCGCCTCCCGAAGTGGCCCGTTTGCTGCCTGAGTCGGATGGAATCATTTACGTAAATCTGCGTCCGCTGCGTGCCTCGACTCACATTGAGCAGCATCCCGTGCAGCACGACCCCGATTACCAGCATTTCATCGACGCGACTGGCATTGATCCAGAACGCGATCTTGACCAGGCGGCTTTTGCGCTGGAGCGCATGCCGGATCCAAATGGCCCGAATGGTCCGGTGGCATTCTCTGAAGTGTTCCAGGGCCGTTTCCACGCCAAGCAGCTGGCGAAATATCTGCAGGGGGTCGCGGTTTCAACGGAGACCTATGCGGGGCGCAAAGTCTATGAGGTTCCAAGCGACGGCCGCAGTGTGCGTGTGGTGTTGCTGGGGTATGACATGGTTGCCGTGAGCAACTCGCCAACGGTCGAGCAGATCCATTCGATCATCGACCGTTATCGAACGGCGGCGCTGCCGTTTACAGGATCATCCCTCCTGGCTGCGCATTATTCAGATGTGCCGCTGCTCTCACTGGCATGGGGTGTGGGCAAAATCGGTCTGCCGCTGAGCGATGAAGAGGGTGGCATTAAGGTGCTGGGCATAAGCCTGCCGTTCTCACCCGATACGACATTTGTGGCATCGCTTAGCTGGACCGGTAAAACTAAGCTTCGAGTGGAGGAGATTGCCCCGACGCCAGAGGCGGCCAGCAACTCTGCCGAAGCTGTTCAGAGTCTGCTGAACTTTGTCCGTACGGCTGAGAGTACGGCCCCAACGGATGTGGCGCATCCTCGGATTCAGGTCGATGTTCGGACCATGCTTGACAGTGCGCATATAAGTCATCGGAAGGATAAAGCGGTGTTCACGGCGACGATTCCCTCAGAGCTGTTGCAGAAGATGATGAATGCGCCTGTGGATCTGGAAACCGGAGTGCCGCAAAAAAAGTCGCAGCAGGATTGACGAAAAGGTCGTTCAACCCATCGAATTTGTTAGATTTCATCCAACAGAATTGGAGTGATCAGCATGACTCGCATAATCCGCCCCTTGAGGGTATCGATCGCCGCGGTTGCTTTCCTTTCGCTATTGCCTGCTCTAAATGCGCAGACTGAAAAGCCACTAACCGGACAGTCAGCCTTCACAAATTATTCCAAAGAGAGCCCGGGTGTTGAACGCAAAATCACAGTTCCGGACTTACCGGCTCCTTATGCAACCGCAGGAGTGGACAATGGGGCCGAGATGGTGCCGCGTCCCAAAGATGCATGGCCGAAGACGCTACCGGGCTTCAAAGTGGACTTGTACTACACCGGACTCGATCAACCTCGTGAGATTCGTACTGCGCCCAATGGCGATCTGTTTGTCGCGATGAGCTACAAAAACGAAGTCATGGTTTTTCGAGGCGTCGATGCTCAGGGCAAGCCGAAGCAGGTCTCGACGTTTGCAACAGGCCTCAGCCAGCCATTCGGAATTGCCTTTTATCCCCTGGGGCCGAATCCGAAGTGGGTATACATCGGCAATACGGATTCCGTGGTGCGGTTTCCTTATCAGAATGGTGACATGAAGGCGAGGGGTCCAGCGGAGAAGCTTGCCGATCTGCCGGGTGGTGGCCGGCTGCGTGGGGGTGGTCACTGGACGCGGGATATCGCGTTTTCAAAAGACGGGCAGCGGATGTTCGTCTCCGTTGGCTCGCACTCGAATGACGACGACTCTGATACGCATCCGGAGGAATTCCATCGAGCCGACGTGCTGGAGTTTACCCCTCAGGGCAAATTGGTGAAGGTGTATGCCTACGGAATTCGTAATTGCGTTGGCGAGGCGATCAATCCAACTACCGGACAACTTTGGTGCTCGACCAATGAGCGCGACATGCTCGGAGACAACCTAGTGCCTGATTACATTACGCATGTGCAGGAAGGCGGGTTTTACGGTTGGCCATGGTTCTACATGGGCGGTCACTGGGATCCGCGACAGAAGGGAAAACATCCGGAATTGAAGGACAAAGTGAAGACGCCGGATGTGCTATTGCAGCCACATTTCGCTTCTCTGGAGATGACCTTCTACGAGGGCTCGCAGTTTCCGCCTAGCTACAGGGGCGATGCATTTGCCGCGGAGCATGGATCCTGGAATCGTGCCAAACGTGCTGGCTACGAGGTGATTCTGGTGCCGATGCACGACGGCAACGCGACGGGCGCGTATGAAGACTTCATTACGGGATTCACCCGGCCGGATGGAAAGGTTTGGGGACGACCAGTGGGCGTGACGGTGGCGAGTGATGGATCTCTGTTTGTGACCGATGACGGGTCGGGGTCGATTTGGCATGTGTCATACGAGGGAAAGAAGTAAGCGGCTCTCTATACTTGAGTCATGCCTACCTTGTTGACACGCTCCCGTGAGCTACAAGTTCGCGCTGAACGATTTTTGCCCGGCGGGGTCGACTCGCCGGCGCGTGCATTTGGCGCGGTTGGCGGCGACGCTCCATTCGTAGAACGCGGAGAAGGCGCATACCTGTTTGACGTCGATGGCAACCGCTACATTGATTACTTCGGCTCGTGGGGGCCGATGATTCTCGGTCACACCTTTCCTCCGGTAGTGAAGGCGATTCAAGACGCTGCGAGCCGAAGCGCCAGCTTTGGCGCATCCACCGCGAGCGAGGCAGATTTGGCCGAACTCGTGGTGAAGGCGTTTCCTTCGATCGACAAGCTGCGGTTTGTGAACTCCGGGACAGAGGCAACGATGTCGGCGATCCGCTTGGCGCGGGCCTTCACCGGGCGCAAGATCGTGATCAAGTTCGAGGGCTGTTATCACGGTCATTCGGACGGCTTGCTGGTGAAAGCAGGCTCTGGTGTGGCGACGTTTGGTATTCCCGGATCCGCGGGGGTTCCGGATGAGATAGCACACCTTACGCTGGCGCTCCCGTACGACAATGCAACGGCTGTAGAGGCGGCGTTTGCCGCGCACAAGCATGAGATTGCATGCGTGATCGTGGAGCCGGTTGTGGGGAACGCCGGGTGTATTCCACCTGCGGCGGGATACCTCGAGGCATTGCGCGAAATTACCAACCGCGAGGGCTCGTTGCTGATCTTTGACGAGGTGATGACCGGTTTTCGCGTTGCTCTGGGAGGGGCCCAGGAACTGTATGGCATTCGGCCCGATCTGACCACGCTGGGGAAGATTCTGGGCGGCGGGTTGCCATGTGCTGCGTTCGGCGGAAGGGTCGATGTTATGGATCTTCTGGCGCCGCTGGGGCCTGTGTACCAAGCCGGAACGCTGAGCGGAAATCCATTGGCGATGGCGGCGGGCATCGCGACGATTGGCTACTTGCACGAGCATCGGAGCGAGGTGTATCCGCTGCTCGAGTCTTTGAGCGAAGCGGTGGTCAGCGGGGTCTCGGCCGAAGCGGCTCAGGCCGGTGTTTCAATGAAGGCGAATCGCGTTGGATCAATGTTTACTTGGTTTTTTTCTGCAGATGCGATAACGGATTATGCCTCTGCAGCGAAGAGCGATAAGGCAGCGTTTGCCAGGTTCCATCGGGCCATGCTGAACGAAGGCGCTTGGCTGCCATGCTCGCAATTTGAGGCCGCCTTCATGAGCACCGCGCACACTCAGAAAGACATTCGGGCCACGGTGGACGCGGCCCGAAGATCGATGGAAAGCATTCTGCGCTGAGTGTCAGGCGCTGGCCGGCTGATGTTGCCGTGACCGCATGTGAGCGACGGCCGGTATTCCAAAAGCGAGCCCTGCGACGATCGCAGTGGAGAGCAGATCGTTCCGATAGAAAGGCAAGCCTGCGGCGTAGGAAAGGCTCAAGCCAGCAAGGTTGCGCGGATAAAGCTGAGGCATCGCGGCCCACGCTGCGAAGTTGGTCAAGAGGAAGAAGGACGTCGGGGCCAACAGGATTCCAGCGCCAACCCTTGAAACCGTGGTTTTACGGGAGAGCAGGACAGCGCCGAGTAAGACAACCGCCGCATACCATCCCCAAGTGACCAGGTACGCCGAGATGTGGAACGGATAGCTGTAGTAAAAGGCCGTGAGGTAGTAGTCCGTGGCGGCCAGAGCAATAACCGGGACCCAAAACTGGCGGAGGGGACGACGCGCTCCGAAGTAGAGTAGGGCTCCACCAACTGCAGTGAAGTTTAGCCACGCGGGATGGGGCAGAACCCGGCTCAAAACGGCCAGGAGGACGAGCATATAGGCAGCCATGAAGATCCTCAAAAATCGTTGAGATACTTTGACCTATTGTTGAATTGACGGTGCGAAAGGGTCAAGGAGGAGATCGATATTGTGAAACTATATTATCGCAGGGTCAAAAATTGGTTCCGGAGGTCTCTTCAGGTACTCTCTCAATGATTCAGCCAGTCGTCCTGGGTTGCGAGGCAGAACCGCGTCACCAATGAGTCCACCGGCCAAGAGGGTTGGATCTGCGATATAGCCGACAAATTGGCTTGGATCCTCTCGTTTTAGTTGAAGCGCCGTATCGACTGCGGCTTCTACATTTCGCTGTTGGGTTACTTCCAGCAATACCATGACAGGCGCAGGTGAAGAATTGCGGCTGTCGCGCCATACCGCTTCCACCTGGCGAAAGTTCATTGCAAATTGCGTATGGAAGCCTAGTTCCTGGAGCACTTGATTAAGGACACAAGCAGTGCGAGGATCGTCTCCGGATAGGAGGATGGGTGAGGCTCCAGTGAATGGCGTACTTTCCTCGATCGCTTGCTCTCTAATGCTCATAATGTTCTTATCCTCTTGCCTATGCGGAATTGCCCACGCCTCATCTGAAAGCAATAATGGGGCCGACTTCGCAAATTCGTAGTTCATAGAAAACAAGGCAGTTATGGAGACGCCCATGAGAACAACCATTTCTGAGGCGGCAGTTCCTACCTGTCGAAGCGAAATTTTGCCTGGTCCAGGTCGGTGTGGGGCAAGATTTTGATTCCATAGCGCTAGTAACCGAATTGCGATAGAGTTTCAGGACGCGCCTGGGTTTCGCGGGGGAGGATGGAAGGCAGTGCATTCGGGACTCATGAGCTTGATGTTTGGACCAGCGAGCGCGGCTCTTCATGAACTGCACTCGACGTATGTGCGGTTTTCGCTGTTGGCGCTGAGCTCCATATTTTTCCTCGTCGATCCGTTCGCTGCAATTGGGTCATTCATCGCCATCACGGCCGATGCAGACGCTGCACGCCGAAGGAGAATGGCGGCGAAGGCCGCGCTCACCTGCTTCATCGTGCTGACCGCGTTCGCGCTCTGTGGGCAACTCATCTTCAAAATGTTCGGCATAACCTTGCCGGCATTTGAGATTGCCGGAGGGCTGATACTCCTTCTCATCGGCATCGACATGCTGGGCGCGAAACGCTCCCCGACGCAGGAGTCGCCCGTGGATGCAGTAGAAGCTTCGCAGAAGGAGGACGCGGGAATTGTTCCATTGGGAATTCCGATGCTGGCGGGACCGGGAGCCATTTCAAGCGTGATGGTGCTGGTAGGACAGAATCCGGACAAGTGGCACATGATGGCGATTCTGATCTCAATTGCAGTGACGGCGGCAGCGAGCTTTGGCGTTTTGAGCGGGGCTGGTTGGCTTCGGCGGATTCTGGGCGACACTGGAATCCGTATCCTAGTGCGCATTATGGGACTGTTGCTGGTGGCTCTGGCGATGCAGTTCTTTGTAAATGGGCTGACAGATCTGGGTGTGATCGCTAAACAGTAGGCGCTGATTCTCTATTGGCGTTTCCGTAAGTCCTAGATTTAAATTCCTTTCAGCAAGAGGCTCATGACTCCTTGTGAACGCAGTACTGTTTTCCTATGTAGCCCGACTTCGGCGGATGGTCCAAGTAGAGAAGCTTTCCATTGAACGCCGTATCGGCGGTCTGCGTGAACTGGATGTCTACGATCCTGGAGGGACCGAGCGCTTGTCGGACGATACTCTCGGGCAAGCAATGCATCTGCATGGTTCCAGGAATCAGTCCGAGTGCGGCTTTGATCCGGGACCTGATACGCAGCATCTGGCGGGTTCGAATCAGGACCCGGGAGCTGATTCGGGGATCGGAGGTATCCTGCACCCCGAAGACAAGCACGCCTCCTGGCGCCAGCACCCGTATGAATTCGGCCAAATATGCGAGCGAAAAACGCCGGGGCACGTGCTGGAGGACAATGTTGCTGTAGATGAACGAGAAACTTCCAGCGAGAAATGGCAAATGCAAACTGGAGTTTGCCAGATACTGGCAGTTTTTATATTGATTGAGGGCATCGGCCTTCTGAATCATCTGCTGCGAAATGTCGAGTCCGACACAAGAGGCGAAACGCCGCGCCAGCGCCTGTGTAAGCCGGCCGACGCCGCATCCAAAATCTAACGCTGCGCCGCGGAAGTCGGGCGTAAGGTTGATTGTCGCAAGATGGTTTATGACCGTTTCGATTTCTGCCTCGCCGGTGGCCATGAACTCCGCGAGTTCCCATTTGCGCCCAACCTTGCTGCTATCGGTAAGGATCGCCCAGAGCGCGTCGCGTTCAGCGAGAGATTCCCAGCTATTCTTAAGCGCTCCAAGCGAGGTCATAGGCCCTCTGAGTCGATAATTGGGAAGACGTACAAAGCGAGTTTAAGCCTGCTTGGGTTATGGGTTTGCAAGCAAAATGTCATTCGATTGTCCCTTCTTGTTCCGGGGCGGATTTCAACAGATTCCGCGCGTTTTCAACAATTGCGCGAAGCGGTGTTCGCAGGTAATATCGGAGAAGTCGTTCCTGAGAAAACACAAGCAGGGTGGGCGCTTCGGTGTGTTCTATATGGCGCCTGAAGCGAGTTGCAGATGAACCCCTTGCTGTGATAGATTAGTAAACGAATCGGAAAGCAGTTGAATGTTTCGCGGCGCGGATGTGAAATCTGCCCCGAGAGATGCGAAGCAGGTGTTCGACAAGGCGCAAGGCGCTGGATTAACCGAACAATCCAATTGCAAGAAAAGAGGGGCAAGGCTCCCTCGACTTTTTGCGGCCTGAGGGCTGCAGCTTCGGCACGAGATGTTCGAGGCTTGATCTTTAAGAGTTCTGCGTTGCAATGCTGCGGTTGGGTTGAGCACATCTATGAGTGCAAAGTACTCAACAGCGATCAGAAAAAGATCGCGAATAAGGTTGACAGCCCTGTCGAGATTCGATAATCTCAAAAAACGCGTGCAAATATGCAATGCGGCAAGTTCGAGGACCGCAGCTAGGCTGTGTTTCCCGATCCAAAGCGGCCCGCTCAGGCGGAAAACCGATGTGGATCTTTGACAATCAGGTTGAACATGCCAGTCGTGAGAATGGAAGAAGATCGGTTTGATCAATTCTCACAATGTTAGTCCTTCACGAGCATTCGAGCTTCGTGGAGGCGGTTACTCCGGCGACCTCCGTCGCTCGGCAGTAACCATCAGGTTTCAAACGAGAGTTTGATCCTGGCTCAGAATCAACGCTGGCGGCGTGCCTAACACATGCAAGTCGAACGAGAAAGTGGAGCAATCCACGAGTAAAGTGGCGCACGGGTGAGTAACACGTGACTAACCTACCCTTGAGTGGGGGATAACCTGGGGAAACCTTGGCTAATACCGCATAACACCTACGGGTCAAAGGAGCAATTCGCTTAAGGAGGGGGTCGCGGCAGATTAGTTAGTTGGCGGGGTAATGGCCCACCAAGACAGTGATCTGTATCCGGCCTGAGAGGGCGCACGGACACACTGGAACTGAAACACGGTCCAGACTCCTACGGGAGGCAGCAGTGGGGAATTTTGCGCAATGGGGGAAACCCTGACGCAGCAACGCCGCGTGGAGGATGAAGTCCC
>DASZAG010000020.1:0-5216 GCA_035945555.1 Acidobacteriaceae bacterium | reverse complement strand
GCTCTCTGCGGCCGCTTCACCGCGCGCGTGCTGCGCGGCATCAAGGTACAGCCCTCCACTGGAATCGTCGCCGAGCGCTTCCGCCTGCTCGAGCAAAAACTCATCTCCAACGCCGTCGACGCGACCAACTATGTCCTGCTCGGCATGGGCCACCCCACCCACGCCTTTGACCTCGACAAGATTGAAGGAGCCATCATCGTCCGCCGCGCGCGCAAGGGCGAGCGCCTCAAGACCCTCGACGAAATCGAGCGCGTGCTTGATCCCGAAGACCTCATCGTCGCTGACGAAAAGAAGCCGCTCGCGCTCGCCGGAGTCATGGGCGGATGGGACTCGCGCATCACCGACCAGACGAAGAACGTGCTGGTCGAGGCCGCATGGTTCGACCCCGTCAGCGTTCGCCGCTCCTCCAAGCGGCACCTGCTCCACACTGACGCCTCGCATCGCTTCGAGCGCGGAGCCGACTTCAACGCCCCGCCCATCGCCTCGGCGCTCGTCAGCCAAATCCTGCTCGAGTCCGGAGGCCATCAGGTCGGCGACTTCGTCGATGTCGTCATCCCCGAAGCGCAGAACCGCACTGCGGGCCGACCCAGCATCCCCTTTGCAGTAAGCGAAGCCCGCCGCATTCTGGGCCAGACCGAAGACGCCGAGGGCATCACCGTCGCGACTGCGGAGAAGATCCTCACCGGCCTCGGCTGCACGCTCCAGCCCCGCGCCGCTGAAGCCTACAAAGTTACCGCCCCAAGCTGGCGGCTCGACCTCGAACGCGAAATCGACCTCATTGAAGAGGTCGCGCGCGTCTACGGATATAACCGCTTCCAGAACACGCTGCCCGCCTTCGCCGGGTCTGTCATCGAACTGCCCTGGGCCGAGAAAGAGTCCGCCGTGCGCACCGCGCTACTGGCCATGGGCTGGACAGAAGCCGTCTCCTCCACCTTTTGCGCCGCATCCGACGCCGCTCTGTTTGCGCCGCAGCCCAGCTCCGCCGTCGCGATAGGCAATCCCCTGAGCGAAGAAGCTGGCATGTTGCGCCCTTCTCTGCTGCCCGGAATGACCGGCATGCTCGCGCTCAACCTGAACCGCGACGTGGAAGACGCCGCCCTCTTCGAAATGGGCACCGTCTTCAGCGGCAGCTCGGAAAAAGTGGAAGAGCACCCCGCGCTGGCCATCGGCGCAACCGGTCGCGCCTTCGGCGAAAAGCCTACCGACTTCTACGACCTCAAAGGCGCGGTCGAATCGCTGCTGGCAGAGTTCGCCTCGCGCTCCGTTTACTTCGACAACATCCTGCTTCCCGCCTGGCTGCATCCCGGCCGAGCAGCCCGCGCCGTGCTCGACGGCAGCACCGTCGCCTGGTTCGGCCAATTGCATCCAGCAGAAGCCGAGCGACGCAAGCTCAAGCAGCCCGTCTACATCGGCGAAATCTACCTTGACCGCCTCTACCGGCAGCAACTCCGCCAACCCTCCGCCCGCGAGCTTTCGCGCTACCAGGCAGTCCGGCGCGACTTTTCGCTGCTCTTTCCCGACGCTGTCTCCTGGGCGACGGTCGAAGATTCCATGCGCGGACTCGGAATCGCCGAGTTGCGAAGCTTTATGCCCAAAGAGATCCTGCGCGAAGCCAAATCCGTTCCAGCCGGCCACTTCTCCCTGCTGCTCGGCACAGTCTTCCAATCGCAGGACCGCACCCTCCGCGACGAGGAGCTGCTGGAATGGTCGCAGAAAGTCGTCACAGCGATGGAGTCCGCCGGCGGACGGCTCCGCAGCTAATCCAGCCAGAAATTACTTCCTCGTTCCGGCTACAATCTGGATATGACCATCCGCATGTCCAGCTCGCTCGCCCAGGCCGATCCTGAGATCGCCGCCGCCGTCGATCACGAAGTTCTCCGCCAGCACGAAGGGCTGGAAATGATCGCCTCGGAAAACTTCGTCAGCGAAGCTGTGCTTGAAGCTGCCGGAACGGTCTTCACCAACAAATACGCCGAGGGCTACCCGGGACGCCGCTACTACGGCGGCTGTGAGTACGCAGACATTGTCGAGAACCTGGCCCGCGACCGCGCCAAGCAGCTCTTCGGTGCGCAGCACGCAAATGTGCAGCCCCACTCCGGCTCTCAGGCCAACGCGGGAGCCTACCTCGCCGTCATCCAGCCCGGCGATACCATCCTCGGCCTCTCTCTCGCGCACGGCGGACACCTCACCCACGGACACAAGCTCAACTTCTCCGGCAAGCTCTTCAAGGTCGCCTCGTATACGGTCCGCAAAGACACCGAGCAGATCGACTACGACGAACTCGAGTCCATCGCCGTCGCCGAAAAGCCCAAGGTCATCGTCGGCGGAGGCAGCGCCTACCCGCGCATCTTCGACTTTCCCCGCATGCGGCAAATCGCTGACAAAGTCGGCGCAATCCTCATGATCGACATGGCCCACTTCGCCGGTCTTGTCGCTGCCAACGTGCATCCCTCACCCGTGCCGCACGCGCAACTCGTCACCACCACCACCCACAAGACCCTGCGCGGCCCCCGCGCCGGAATGATTCTTTGCGAACAGGAGTACGCCCAAGCCGTAGACAAGAGCGTCTTCCCGGGCCAGCAGGGCGGCCCGCTCGTGCACATCATCGCCGCCAAAGCCGTGGCCTTTAAGGAAGCATTGCAGCCCGAGTTCAAGGCCTATGGAGCACAGATCGTGGCGAACGCAAAGGTGCTCGCCGAGTCACTCGCCTCCGAAGGCCTGCGGATCGTCTCCGGCGGCACAGACACTCACCTCATGCTCGTGGACGTGTTCGCCAAGGGCATTCTCGGCAGCGAAGCCGAAGCCGCGCTGGGCGAGGCCGGAATTACCGTGAACAAGAACGCCATTCCTTATGACGTGAACCCGCCGCTCAAGCCCAGCGGTATCCGCGTCGGCACGCCCGCGCTAACCACGCGTGGCATGAAGGAAGCCGAAATGCGCACCATCGCCAAGTGGATCGTGAAGGCGCTCGATCGCCGCAACGACCCTGCCGCCCTCCGCCAGATTCGCGGCGAAGTGCTGGAGCTTGCCAACCAGTTCCCGCTCTACGGATGGCTGCGGGAACCGGCGGTCGCCGCTCGATAGTTACAATTTCCTTTCGCCGGATGGCGGTTGAGTTTTTGCCAATTTAGTAAAATAGAAATAGAGGATCAGAAATAAAAGGACCGCTGGCGTGCGGTCCTTTTCGTTTTGAGCAAATGTTCACAACTGCCATCAATCAAATCAAATGCTTATTCGTATCCCGCGCAGAATCAAATACTCCAAAAACGCGAGAAGTTAAGCATCATGGATTCAATCGCATGACTTTAAAATCTCTGCATTCATATATTTGCTATTTTTCTGTTTTGCAAATGCCGCAGAATCAAACATCTGCAAAAAACCGGGTCTAACTTTTCAAGAAAACACCAGGCACTGCGGCCGCGAAATTGGATAGCTCTGCGTGGCTGTCAACAGCGCGCCGGTCTTCCGGTCGCGGGGGAAAACAACGATATTGTCTCCGACCTGGTTTGCCGCCAGCAGGAATTTTTCCGAAGGATCGAGCGCGATGTGCCGCGGAGTCGTACCGCCGCTGCCAAGATTGTTGATCTCAGTAAGCCGCCCCTCCGCGCCGATCTCAAACGCGAAGAGCTCGTCATAGCCGCGATTCGCGGCGTATGCGAAGCGACCGTCGCGCGTCAGGATCACGTCGCATCCGGTTGAGGTCGGACCAATGTAATCCTTGGGCGTGAGGTGGATCTTCTGAATTTCCGTGAAGGTCCCCTTATGCGAGTCCCAGTGCAGCACCAGCACCGTCGACTCCATCTCGCACACGGCGTAGGCCCAGCGGCCGTTCGGATGGAACTGTAGCGCGCGCGGCCCCGAACCGGGCGTCGCATTCCACTGCGGCGGATCGTGCGGAGTCAACTTCGCCGTTGCCGCATCGAGCCGGTAGATGTGGATGCAATCGAGTCCGAGGTCGTTCACCAGCACGTACCGGTTGTCCGGCGAAGGAATGGCGCGATGCGCGTGCGGACCCTCCTGCCGGTCAGGATTCGCTCCGTGGCCCTGATACTGGAAATGCGAGACGGCATCGGTCAGCGCGCCTGTCGGCTCAACGTGAAATGAAGACATGCTGCCGCTGTTGTAATTCGCGCAAAACACTGCGCGCCCGGTGTGGTCGGTTGAGACGTAGCAGGTGCCGGAGCCTTCCGCCGGTGACTCATTCAGTTTGGAAAGCTTCGCGCCGTGCACGGTGAACGCCGTCACGCCGCCATGTTTGGACCGTTCGTTCGCGGCATACAGGTGCCGGCCGCCCGGAGCCAGCGCGAGGAAGGTCGGCATATCAACCTCGGCAGCCAGTTCCTGCCCGGAAAGCTCGCCTTTCTCCGGGTTCCAACGGTAGGTGTAAATGCCCTTGCTTGTGCCGGGCGTGGTTTGGGTTCCCACAAACAGCACGCGCTCCGCGGTGGGCGCCATTTTTGCTCTCCATCCCCAGGCCCGCGCCGCGAAGGGCGCAATGGCCATGCCTGTCATAAACTTGCGACGATTCATGCCAACCATCATCGCTGAAACGTGGGATGCGCGCCAGTTTACCGAAGAATCGAGACAAGCACACTCGACATTATGCACTTGACAAACCCTTCCGCTGGATCAATCTCAATAAATTTCAACATATCCCCTTGAATCTAAACTGGGTTCGGGGCAGAATATGGCAGCGCCATAAAACAGATCAGGCGCTTCTTATAGAAGAAGCGCCCTGAGAGTTGCTAGATGTTGTGGTACCCACCCAAGTACCCTCTCATCATAGCCTCCATAGCGAATCTGTCAAGCGCGAAAGATCGCCTCGGTATGTCCGGGGTTGGTACCCCTTTCCCCTATTCGGGAAAGCTGGTCATTTTTGGAGGAAAGGAGGCAAACACACATGCCACTAAAGGAAGGGCCTTTCGCCCTTAACAAAGAGACCATCGTTACACGACGTAACGATGGCTTCTGCGTATACGCTCTGTCTCGGTCTGCATCGCAGATCGGGATTGCGTATGTGGGTAAGTCCACTACCTTGCGGGATCGGCTGAACTATTGGTTCAACAATCCGCCGGGGTTGGGTCTTACCCACTTCTTCGCAGAAGCGCTCGGGTCTGAAGCTGCGATGAATGCTCGTGAAGCTGAGCTAATCAAAGAGCTGAAGCCCGCTCTCAACACGCTCCTCAAGTGATCGGCAGGTTCCGTCAAACCTGCCT